>JANQGC010000341.1 GCA_028277515.1 Anaerolineae bacterium | reverse complement strand
AATCGTTGCCGTCGGTGTGATCGTTGCCGTTGGCGTTATTGTCGGTGTGGCCGTTGGCGGATTCCCCCGATAATCATTTTCAATTAAAATGACGGGACGACCCCCAATTGGATATGAGGAATTGATGCTTTGACCAGGAAACGGGTTGCGGTTGGTTGCCGCAGGCAGTGGGATCTGATAGAAGCCGTTCTCGGCCGAAATTTCAATGACGCTCCCATCCGGCGCAATTAGCTCGGCCAATCCGCCAGGGTCGGTAGCAGCGATGATCGCGATTTCATCTTTTCCACAGCGCGCCCACATACCGACTACGCGCTTCTTTAACTGTGGATTATACAACCCCACCCACTCTTGGGGACCTCCCGGCCCCGGGCAAGTGGGATCATTTAAAGGATCACCCGGCTGCTCTCGCCAATCAGGTTCTACTCCTTGCAGATAGGTAGTCAATATCTTAAATGCGGTAAAAACCGGGCGGGCTGTTTCCGGCTGGGGATGCTGCCTGAAGCAAGCGGCATCGGTGGGATTACTGAACAATCCATTGGCGTCACCGGCACAAGGTTTTCCATTGTATTGCCCATTCTCATCACACAATTCGCCATTATGTGGCGGAAAATTGGTGCCGGCAGGCTGATTGCCGCAGCCATCATAAAGCTGAAAATGAAAAATAGCATCCGCTCCCCCGGAAAGAGCATGAAAAGCACTTTGAATCGCGAAATCCGCCTGTTCCAATTCAGTCGCTCTTAACGGACTTAACGGATCCCATACAGGACCTGGATAATCATCCCAGGCAGGAACGCCGGATTCATTGAGCCAGATTGGCTTCTCAGCCAGATTGTGCTCTCTCATCGCCTCTTTAGCTACCTCAACATAATACCAGGAGCGCCAGGCTGCGAAATAATTATGCGTAGCCATAATATCGTGAAAGTAATTATTGTCAGAAGCTAATGCATCGTTCTCGTATACATCCAGGATATTGTCATAGTAATCCGGGCGCTGCCAATTATTGGCCATCGCACCAGACATAATTTGGGCGTTGGGATCGGCGTGTTTGGCCGCCAGGTAACCCACTTTCAACAAACGAGCATAATCGCCTAAACTGGCATCCCAAAAGAAATTCAGATCGGGTTCATTCCACATTTCCCAATGGGTTACTCCGGCACCATCCGGCCAGCCATTCTCCTGCGCTAATGCGCCGCCAGGTTTATAACGATTGACCGCCTCGTAAACAAACACCGCCCATTTATTGTTGGGATTGATTACTTTTCCCGGACCAGGCGCATCCCCATCCATAAATACCGGACCATACAGCCCTTTGGGCGTTGCTGTTTCCGGCGATTGCAATGCCAGGATACCGGGTCGAGGAGCGTGCTGGAAAGGCTGGTCCATTTGCCTGAAAAAACCGGTCGTATAAAAACTTGGCGTCCCCAAAAGGATAGCGTTAAGCTGCAAGCCATAGTCAATGTCAGCCTGAACGGCCGCATCCTGCCGCGACCAATCAAATTGACCTTCACTCGTTTCAATATTAAACCAGTACATAGGCCAGCGATCCCAACCGGCGCCGGATGCTACACCATTTGCTAATTGCTGCGCATCGGCATGAGACTCAGCCGAGGTGATGAAATCAACACCAAATGCGATTACATTATTCCATGACACCGTCTCAAATATTGGGGAATGGTCTTCCTGGGCCTGTCCGCTTGTTCGGGTGTAAAAAAGCAAAATCGCCAATATTACCAGCGAGAGAAAGGGGCTCGATTTCAACCAATTGCGCTCTTTTGATATTTTACTTATGATACTTTTGCTTATCATACTGTGCTATCTAGAGAATTTATCATTGCATCTCAGGTGTAATTTGCCTGGAAGTAATTTCTTACAAAAGCGATACTCCTAATTTTACCAATGGCATAATGGAACTCCATACCATCTTTGTGAACATTTCGTTAAGAGGACCTTAACGATGAGCCTCAAGGCACACAACTCCCGAAGAACCAAATATCTCCTTATAAAAACGGCCGTTACCCAACAAGGCAACGGCCGAATCACTTCAATTTTCGAGAAAATAGAGGTTTTAAACTACGACGTTTACCAATTTGCCCTTTACAACAATGACCTTTCGTGGTTCTTTGTCAATCAGATATCGCTGAACATTTTCTGAAGCCAGAGCTAATTTGCGCAGGTCATCATCATCCGTATTGGCAGGGACAACCATCCGGTCACGCACCTTACCATTGACCTGAACAATGAGAGTAATACTTTCCTCCTTGACAATATCTGGATCCCATACCGGCCAGGACTGTTGGTGAATGCTATATGATTTGCCTCGCTGCGACCACAACTCTTCCGTGATATGCGGTGCCATAGGCGCCAATAACAGCAGCATATTATCCACCGCTTCATGCCAGATTGCTTCAGCAACATTTTTCTCACGCCGCGCCGCTTGCAAACTGTTGCGCAGTTCCATGATCGCCGCAACGGCCGTGTTAAATGAAAAACCTTCAAAATCTTCGGTGACTTTTTGAATCACCTGGTGTGTCTTGCGTTGTAAAGCCTGGTTTGCTTTTTGCTCAATTGATCCGGATTCGTAGCCAGTCATTGCCAAATCCCAGACATCATTTAACAAACGCTGCGGACCTTTAATGCCATCATAGTTCCAGGGACCTCCCTGGTCCCATTTGGCAAAGAACATCAGATATGTTCGGACCGTGTCTGCCCCGTACGCATCCACTAAACTATCAGGCGCGACGACGTTCCCTCGCGATTTAGACATTTTCTCGCCGTCCTCACCGAGAACCATACCCTGGTTATACAAAGCCAGCATCGGCTCATCAAATTCTACCAGTCCCATCTCGCGCATCGCCTTGGTGAAAAAGCGTGTATAAATCAAGTGCATCGTTGCATGTTCAATCCCACCTGTATATTGGTCAACGGGCAGCCAATAAGCTCCTTCTTCAGGATCGAAAGGAGCAAGTTCATAATCAGGACTTAGATAGCGATATTGGTACCATGATGAGCACATAAATGTATCCATCGTATCCGTTTCCCTGAGCGCCGGTTTTTCACAAACAGGGCATTCCGTATGCAGGAAACTATCATGAAATTTCAAAGGACTCTCACCGGTCGGCACAAACTCCACATCCTCCGGCAGGAGAACGGGCAACTTTTCATCCGGCACCGGCACAGCGCCATGATCCGGACAATACACAACGGGAATAGGTGCGCCCCAATAACGTTGGCGGCTGATCAACCAATCGCGCAAGCGATAATTGACCGCTCCCTCACCTTTGCCCTCATCTTCCAGCCAGGTTGTCACTGTTGATATGGCATCTTTAACCGACGTGCCATCAAATTGGCCGGAGTTGATCATGACCCCTTCACTTTTCGATGTAAACGCTTCTGTCAATGGACCAACCGAATCTTCTCGCCCTGGCATTTGAATAACTTCAATGATTTCCAGGCCGTATTTTGTTGCGAACTCGAAATCTCGTTCATCATGAGCCGGAACAGCCATAATGGCGCCGGAGCCATAGGTCATCAACACATAATCGGCGATCCATATGGGAATGCGGGCATTATTGACCGGATTAATAGCGTATGCCCCGGTAAAAATGCCGGTTTTTTCCCTATCCGCAGCCTCACGGTCGATCTCGCTTAATCGTTTCGCCTGCTCTCGGTAGGCTAATACATCCACGGCTTGTTCAGGCGTTGTGATTTTATCAACTAAGGGATGCTCAGGCGCCAGAACCATGAACGTTGCCCCCCACAATGTATCTGGCCTGGTCGTGAAAATTTCGATGGGGTCACCAAATTCCGTGTGGAATGTCACATTAGCCCCTTCGGAGCGGCCGATCCAATTGGTCTGCATCAATTTTACGCGGTCGGGCCAATTGATCTCGCTGAAATCTAACAGTTCCTCGGCATAATCGGTTATTTTGAAGAACCACTGTTCCAGGTCTTTTTTAATAACTGGCGTTCCGCAGCGTTCGCAATGATTATCTTCGCCCCATACCTGTTCTCTGGCCAATGTCGTATTGCAGTTGGGGCAAAAATCGACCGCTGCCATCTGACGATAAGCTAATCCCATTTCGATGAGTTTTTTGAAAAACCATTGGGTCCATTTATAATATGAAGGATCGGCCGACACCGCTTCCCGTTCCCAATCAAACATAGTCCCCATACTGCGTAACTGCCCACGCATATTTTCAATGTTGTCAAACGTCCAGATTGCCGGATGGATATTGCGCTGAATGGCCGCATTTTCAGCCGGTAATCCAAAGGCATCAAATCCAATAGGAAACAGGACATTAAAACCCTTCATGCGCATAAATCTGGCCCTTGCATCACTCGGAGCCATGGCATACCAATGCCCAATGTGCAAGTCGCCCGATGGATAGGGCAACATCGTCAGGGCATAATGTTTGGGCTTGGAAGTGTCGATTGTCTGTCTGTACAGATCCGTTTCAGACCAAATTTTCTGCCATTTAGCCTCTACTTCTCCGGGATTATATTGAATGGTCATAAAGATATAAATACTCCCTAATGATGTAAGAATTCTATCGCTTTCGGGGCGAAATCATCTGCATTTTTCGGGGCAGCGCTATGGCCACCGTTTTTATATGTAACCAATACGGTGTGGGGAACAGCGTCAATAAAGCGTTGCGCGTGAGCCATTGGAATAACCGGATCATCTTCTGCCCAGACGAGTAGGGCTGGTTGTTGAAGTGACTTCAATTGTCCATAATTACGTAAGGCCGGAGCCGTTAAAATCAGGTGACTGACCCGGTCGGGAAAATCTACGGCCGTTTTGACGGCAACACCTCCCCCCCAACTTTTTCCCATCAAAGCAGCTCTGTCAACTTCCAACGCATCTAAGATCTCGATGATAACTTCTACCGCTGCCTTTCCAACCAGGGGTGAATCGCTGGTGGGAGAACTTTTCCCCCAGCCGGGCATATCAACGCTCACGACAAAAAATCCGGCATCAGCCAATGGTTCAATCATAGGTTGCCAGGTATGCCAGCCATTGCGTTGACTCCAGCCATGGAGACCTAAAACCAACAAATTACCAGGGTCACCCGCCGCTTTTCCAAATACTGTCGTTTGCGAAATATTAATGTAAATATCGTTCAAAACCAGTTTCCCTGATTCAAATGGCTGAAAAATTTCAACAACAAAAAAACCCTTTCGTTCAGAGACGAAAGGGTTCCGCGGTACCACTCTGATTGATAGAAAATGCCCGGTAATGCCTTAGGCTAAAGTGGACCCAAAGGGACTCGAACCCTTGACCTCCACAATGCCATTGTGGCGCTCTCCCAACTGAGCTATGGGCCCATGACTATCCACTTAAACGTATAACGGCCGCTAACCGGTGACAGCTAAACAATTCACCATCACAGCTCACAGGCGAGTTCAATACATTTGCTGCCTTTTCAGCCTTCGAGACAGCTCTCTGGTGAGCAAATCAGCCCCGTATCTACTACTCCTGATCTCAGCTTTTAAATATTGCAATGGTCACAAGCGTGTAACTTGTCGCTTTCACACCTGCGCTCTGTGGACCTGAGGAGACTCGAACTCCTGACCTCTACAGTGCGATTGTAGCGCTCTCCCAACTGAGCTACAGGCCCGAAAGCGACCTGAATCTTAGCTCAGCATTGGGGGCTTGTCAAGGAGACTAATCGATAGATCACGCTGTTCCGAAGCCAGGCATCAGTCACAAAGTTCCTTATACATTTCGCCTAATTTTTGACAGGTGCCTGCTTCAGACCGCGAATGCCAAGCAATACACAGTTATCGAAGCGTTGCCAAATGGGTCCAACTTCTACAAACCCGGCGTTGTGCAGAGCCGCCTGGTGCATCAAGCGAATCGGCTCGCTAAAATCTCCTTGATGGCTCTTAAATCGTTGTTCCCGCTCTTCGAACATTTGACCATATAGCTCGGGGTCGGTCTGCAATAGCTGATCCCGCAGCGACTGCCACCATGCTGCGTAATCAGGTTTACTTTCAAAGTCAAACGCCTTCCGGTATTGTTGTTCCTTTGCTGATTCGCTCAACTGGCGAAAAGTTGTCATGTGCGGTAAGAACATCATATGGTCACCATTCATGACCACTCCACCCGGAGCAAGTATGTCCCCAAGCTCAAGATAGACGCGGGTGAGCGCCTCTGGAGGGAGCCAGTGTAACGCTGTAGTGGTCAGGACTGCATCAATCGATTGTGTTTTCAACCAACCGAGGGAATCATTGCCATTTACTGACCAGGAAGGATGGTTGAGATCTATATCCAACCAGGTTATTCGCGGGTTTGCATCCAACACCTGTTTGCCTATTTCCATCAAAATTGGATCAATATCGGCCGCGATGCAGCGTGCTGCTGGAAAACGATCCAAAACCCGGGCGCTGATTGAGGCTGGTCCACACGCCAGGTCAAGAACGTTGAATTTGCCATCAAAGAGACTGTCCAGAACATCAAGCATAACCTTAAAACGTTCCTCCCGGTAAGGGAGATAAGCTGTTTGCTGGTCATCCCAGCTCTGCATAATATTGTGCCAGTTCATCATATTTTTTTCTCCTTTAAAACTATACCTAGCTCTAATAATAAGGCTTTTGCTGGTAAAACGGGCAATACAAATTGAAAATGGTATATTACAAAGAGTAAAGGGGTTTTCGTGAGAGTAAATTGTGGAATTACATGAGCGGTTAGCGCAAGTCCTCCAACTGCGCAGAATGACTCAGCGCGAACTGGCACTAAGCATAGATTACAGTGAAGCGGCCGTTAGTAAGTGGGTACAAGGGCGGGCTAAACCCCCCATAAATGCGTTGATGAGCATATGCGAAATCCTTAGTGTAAGTGCTGATTGGCTGCTTTGGGGGGAGAAAGCACTAAAAGACGAACAACCATCAACAATGCCGGCTTGGGAAATAGTTAATACAACCTTTTCAACATCCTCAACAGATTTTAATGACTTCCTTCACCCGGCTAAATCCCTCTTCTTTACATCAGCCTGGCTACCAAACGCCTTCGATGCCAGTAATCCTGTACTGAGCAAGTTGGTAAAGAGGGGCATCAAGATGCGTTTTGTGTTCCCCCGGCCGGAATTGGTTTGGGTTCCCTACAGCACAGATGGTTTAGCGACTCCCAACCAGTTTGAACGCAAAAAACTGAAAATCCTCAGCAGCCTCTTACAAATACAGGAATGGGCTGCACAATGCACGGTTGAGCTACGTCTGATCCTTGCTCGCCCGGTCAATAATATTGTTATTGTGAATCACCATACTAGACATGGGCGTGTGCTCTATATTCCATACCTGTTCGGAGACTTTGAGCATGGACAGCGTCCGGGCTTTTTCATTGACCAACAGCAACATCCCCAATGGTACGATCAATTTTTTAACCGTTATGTGGTTAGCCTGTGGGAAGAGGCTGAGCCGGCAAACGATTTATCAACTTTGATCGATCAACTGCGCTCTGGGAACTAAACCAAAAAATACATTTCTAAAGCCATGAAGGAGAAGTAGCTCTCTATTCAAGTTATGTTAAAGTTATAGGAAAGGTTAGTAATTCGATATGCTTTAAAGCAATGATATTGAGTTAGTTTTTATCAAAGGAAAAATTGAAATGGAGAAAAAATATACAATAACTCTTGAATATTGCGTGCCTTGAAACTATTGGCAGCGCGCTGTCCGTGCGGCAGATGAAATCATGGCCAACTACCAACATGTCATCGAAAATTTTACGTTTATTACTGGAACCAAGGGCGCATTTGAATTAAGAGTGGATGATGATCTGCTTTATTCAAAAAAATCGACTGGCCGCCACGCCGAACCAGGAGAAATTCAACAAATTTTTCGTGATTTTGTCGGTCCCGATACACCTATATACCCGAAGTAGGAATTATATTAATAGCGGGTTTTGTATTTGACAAGACCCGTGCTAAGCTTTACATATTATGGATCTGCATGCAGTCGCCGGTCAGTTATTTATCGTTGATGGCGTTGAGCAGAATCAAACGCCAGTACCAGGTCTGCTTGCCCAGCGGGCCTCTGGTCGGGCAGCCCATAATCGACAGCGGGAAGTCTTATTTGTCCATCTCACACTATCAGGACCCCTGGCTGACACAGCCAACTTGATGCAAGGATTGCTGCAAGGCATCAGCCAGCAATATTTCAAAAGCTCCGGCAGCGCCACGGCCGCCTTGCGACAAGTCATCCAGGAAACCAACAACCGCTTACTACAATTAAACCTCAATGGAAAACATACCCCTCGCGAAGGAGCCATTACTTGCGCAGTCTTGCGCAAAAATGAAATATTTGTCGTCCAGTCCGGCGAATCACTCGCCCTGATTGGTCACAACTTCGGCGTAGAAAGAATCCCTGCGCGTGTTCCCGAACATGTAACACCACTGGGTAGAAGTACTGGTCTGGACTTCCGCTATTATCACCAACGATTACAACCCGGGGACATGCTGCTCCTCGCGGACCCAAGAATTAGCCATCTACCCAGCCACAGCCTGACCCCTGCCCTGGTTGATACGGAATTGGAGTTGGGTTTGGACGAATTGCGTGAAACCATCGCATCGGATTCAGGGCGTCTTCTTCTCGTTGAATTCACTGATGAAAGCCCAGAATCTCTACCCGTTATTGCCAGGCCAATCCTAAAAAGAGGGCGAATCACACTACCCAAGGAATCCTCACTGGCCGTCGCACCTACAACCATGGCTGTTCAGCCACTGCGTGAAGGACAAACCGTAACCACCGAGACGGTAGTTGAAGTCGAGGATGAGTTGCATATTGGTGAGACGGTCGAATATACAGCTCGACAGGCAGTTTCCAATTCGGCGCGCGGTTTGTCATTTCTAACCGGCTGGTTAGCCGATCTGATGTTCCGCTTAAATCCGCCCGCTGGTGAGGGAGAAGAAAGCCGGGCAAGTTGGGCCATTCCTGCGGCTATCGCCATTCTCATTCCGCTAGTTGTAGCCATTGTTGTCAGCGGCGTATATCTGCAGCGCGGCCGCGTTCGCCAGGTAGCCCAACTGCGTCAGGAAATGTCTAATAGCCTGGTACTCGCCCAGGACGCGGGGGCGGATAACGATCTTGCCCGGCAATATTACGCTCGCTTGATTGATTTGGCGGTCCAGGCCGAGGAGTTGCGACCCGGCGATCCTGGCGTCGCCCAAATGCGAAGCCAGGCAATTGTTGCTATGGATGAATTAGATGGCGTTACCCGGGTGGATGCTGAACCATTTTACACGTTTGGTTCATCGGCCGAATTATCCGCAGTAGCCTTACGCGGCGATTTCACCGGCGGTATTTACACGCTCGATGGCGCTAACGACACAGTTTATACCCATGAGACAGATGAAACCTTCACCAATCTGCAATCGGAAGAACCCCAAACGATCGGATTTGCCGGCCAGGCAGTAGGCAGTCATGTCATTCAAGAGGTCGTGGATATCGAATGGCGACCCAGTGGTGTTCAAGTCAGCCAGGATGGCCTGGCGATGCTAGACAATGGCGGGGCGCTTGTCACCCATTATCCCAGTTCGGGGGAAACGAGGGCGGTTTTGCTCGGACTAAGCAGCGAATGGCAAAGTCCGCTCGCTTATACTCAATTTTTAGAAAGACTCTACATCCTCGATCCGGCAGCCGCCGCGATATGGAAGTATTTTCCTCAAGAAGATGGGTTCATCGTTGATGAGGCTGAACGCCAATTGATCATGAATGCTGAAGACTTCGATCTGAATAATGCTCTCGATATTGATCTGTACAGTGAGGATGGCAGCCTGCTAGTGACCTACGCCGACGGCCGTATCCGTTATTATGATACCCGTTCAGGCCGCATTCAATGGGATGAGACCGATTTACTGGAAAATGGTTTAGCCACTCCAGTTGAATATCCTGTCGCGGCAAAGCTGGTTGGCAAGGGCTTAAACGCCTCCATTTTTGTCTTAGATGCGGCAAGCGGCCGCATCATCCAAATAAGCCGTTTAGGAACTATTTTGGCTCAATATCGTGCCCTTGATGATCGTGGACAAGATATATTTGTGGGCGGCACGGACCTGGCAGTCACAGAGGCTCCACTGAGAATTTTTGTAACCGTTGGCAATACGCTCTACAAAGCTAACCAATAAAAAAAGCGCAAGGAAATTTCCCTTGCGCAAAATATGAAAAAACTCAGTTTAGAGGATAAATTTCATCATCCTCTTCATCTTCTTCATCATCAGCCGGCATATAAGGAACAGCCACCCAGATCGTAAGCAGTTCTCCTTCTTCAACTTCCGAAAGCCTTAAAGCCACAACATCTAGCTGCTGTCTCAAACCCCATTCATCAGGAAAATCGAGAAGGACAGGACGATTTTCGTTCCAGGCTTGTTCACACCGCTCTTTTATATCTGTACCTGAAGCCGTTCGCAGTTGGCACATGGCTACTTCCATCACTTCTGGCCCTTCATATAAAGACTGGAGCCAGTTCTGAATGGTAGGTTGAAACTCCGGGGTCGGTCCTTCAATAATTTCAATCAGTTCTGGTTCTATCACGATTATGCTCCGTTAAAGCCTGCTGCCACAAGGCGGCAGGAAAATTTCATTTATCTACAGTTACAAAATAACAGCACCACTTTCTTATCGTTTTAATGTTACTTCCTGAGTTTCTGAATTGCAACTGATCTAACACAATAATTACACGCTCGCTGCTGAGGTATTTGTCAATTTCTCCAGAACTAATAATTGGTCCCTTGTTCCCAATACCAACAGTTTATCCCCCACTTGCAGCCTTGTTTCGGCATTCGGAACTATATTACCCTCTTCTTGCTGGCGATAAAGTGCGACGAGAGAGACGCCAGTTTTGCGGCGAATATCGGCTTCACCAACTGTTTTTCCAGCAATCGCGCTCGAATCGGAAATAACCAACTCTTCAATCCACAATTCAACTCCACCCTTTAGCGTTACGACATCAAAGAAATCTGTCACTTGCGGTCTAACAACGATATTGGCCATATGCCGGCCGCCAATTTGATATGGGGATACGACCCGGTCTGCCCCACCCCTTTTCAATTTTTTCTCGTTTATTGCATTATTCGCGCGGGAAATTATCAACAAATCAGGATTGATCGCTCTCGCTGAAAGCACAATAAATAAATTTAATGAATCATCACCTGTTGTAACAATGATACTCTTCGCCTGTTCCAATCCAGCCTCATATAAGATTTCATCTTCAGAGGCATCTCCAACAAGAGCTAAAAAACCTTCGTCTTGCGCCTGTAAAATCCGTTCCTTATCGGAATCAATAATGACGATGTTGTTATCACTGTCGCGAAGGGTTATTGCGGTGCTGCTTCCAACCTGGCCATAGCCACAAATTACCACATGCTCTTTCAATTTTTCTATCATTCTGGTTGTCCGCCGTCTTTGAAATTGTTGCCGCATGGTCGCGACAACAAGATATTCACCAAAGGTGGAAAAACTATAAACAAGAATACCCACGCCTACAAGTATCAAAGCTACCGTAAAAACTCGGCCGGAAAGCGACAATGGTCCCACCAGACCGTAGCCCACCGTAGACAATGTCGTTACTGTCATGAAAACCGCGTCTGACAGAGACCATCCTTCAATGATCATGTAACCCAATGTACCAATGACGAGAATGAGCAGGGCGTAGCCGACAATGCGAATTAATTTACCGTTACTGGTCATATCAAATCAGCACACAAAATGCCTATCATCAAGATGATCGATTAGTTTTTTCATGAACCAACGACGTTCCAAATCATAACTTGCCAGGGCTTCATCTCGCGTCATCCAATCCAATTTGTCGATTTCAAGGCCATCCACTTTTGGCTCGCCACCAAGCAGCGTGGCTTTAAATACCACACCCACATTGCGTATTTGATCACCGTTAGGGTAGGTCACATTTAGCCGGGGAGTAGAATGAATGGCCACTATGCGCTCCGGCTGAATCCGCAGCCCGGTCTCTTCCAAGGTTTCACGAACGGCCGTCTGCGCCACATTTTCACCCAAATCGCTAAAGCCGGCCGGCGGCCGCCAATTTTTCTCCCCATGATGTTTGAGCATTAAAATCCGACTCTGGTCATCTTCGATTACAACTGAAGCACCTGTGCCGGAGTACCAGGCATGGCCAATGTAAGGGCGGACAGCAGCAATTTGATCCTCGGTTTTCTCTAATGTCCTTGGCGATCGAAACGTTGGCAACCCAGGCCGGGATGCATCCTGGATCATGTCGCGATACCAGACAGGTATATCTAAATTGTTAATTTCATTCATTGAGAAAAAGGCCTGATCACTTGATTCTAAACCATCAGGGCGCATGCGTCCCCCATTGGCCACCGCTTCAAAACAAATCGTAAACTGCTGCACCTGGTCGCCATTTGGATAAACAACATCATACTTGGGATCCGTATAAACACCTACCAACCGCAGGGGGCCGGCTTTTAATCCCGTCTCCTCCCACAATTCTCGCCTGGCACACGTTTGCAAATCCTCATCAAGCTCCAATATCCCGCCGGGCAATCCCCATACCTTTAAATCATTCCTCTTTTGTAGAAGGATTCGTTCCTGCGCATTGCGGACAATGACCGTAGCGAAGGGTAAAAAGATTTTTCGTTTGCCCACCTTGCTGCGCAGCCAGCGAATATAAGAATCTCTATTCATGCCCCTTTTTCAGAAATCGTAACAGATGAAGGAATAAGACATATCGCTAGAGTGTACCCTCTGCATCCAGCACTGCAAGAATTCAAGGTTGAGGACGTGGAAAATGGCCTCGCGGTCAACGAAAAGTGTACACTCAAAAATTAGGTATAATATAAACAATTGCTGTGAAGTGACAGTTACTAAAAGAATAAACCAGGTGACTGTCACTTTTGAAGGAGCTTCTAAGACGATGTATTGATTACCAGTGGAAATTATTATGAACAACAAGAAAAAATGGTCTGACTTAACGCCCGCCCAAAAAGCAATTTCACTACTTGCTGTTTTCATCCAGATGGGACTGCTCATTGCCGCTCAATGGGACATCCATCATCGGCCGAATGATGAATTTCGTGGGAGCAAATGGATCTGGACGGCCGTCGTCTTCATCAACTTCATCGGTCCGATCAGTTATTTTATCTTTGGACGAAAACCTGATTCGGAATTTCTGGCCAACATTCCGGAAACTGAAAATTAGCACTCTGTTACAAATACCTTTCGCACAGAAATTTGACAACTTTTCCACTTAAAATATGAGCGAAAACCAATTAATAAAAGTTGTCAAATTTTAGGTAACACAATATTAGATCCGATCCATATTGTCTAATATTTTTTTGTTAATCTCTTGCGTGCCGCTGAAACCCTGCGGCGATTGCCGCAGGGTTTGATAAACGGCCGACTCGATTCGATCGGCCGCAGATTCATTCTGCCATACATAACGCACCAGCAAAGCCCCACTCAAAACCGCCGCAATTGGATTGGCCACCCCTTTGCCGGCAATATCCGGCGCGGACCCATGAACAGGCTCAGCTATGGCCATCTCATCTCCCCAGTTTAAAGATGGCGCCAATCCCAGGCCTCCACCCCAGTGAGCAGCCGCGTCCGACAAAATATCACCATATAAATTAGGGGTAACGATGACATCAAATGAATGTGGATCAGCCACCATTTTCAAAGCCGCTACATCCACAAGCAGCTCATCCACCGTGAATTGTTCTGACACAACTTCTAGAACGGTATCTCGGAATAACCCATCCGTTAATGGCATTACATTGGCCTTATGGACAATTGTTATTCTTTCCCTGTTAAGCAAAGTGGCCAACTGGTAACATTTATTGGCTATGCGAAGCGATCCTTTTTTTGAAATGATACGCTCCGCAATAGCGGCATCCCCTATCCATTGCTCACGGCCGACATATAAACCCTCGCTGTTCTCGCGCACAACAATCAGATCAACATCTTCAACAGGTGATACCGTTGGCCGACTTTGTACCGGCCGAATGTTAGCATAAAGATCTAGCTCCTGACGCATAGTAAGAATGGCGCTGCGATACCCTTCAACAGGGCGGGCGGGCGAAGAGACGGCGCCAAACAACCCTGCACGGCAGTCACGAATCATTTCAAGAGTTGATTGTGGAACAGAAACACCATTTTCCAGGAAATAATCCCAACCGGCTTGAGCCTCAATGATATGCAAATTGGGAACGGCCGCCTGCAATATTTCTACCGCAGCCGGAATCACCTCGCGGCCAATCCCATCACCCTCAATGACACATAAATCGGGCATCTAATTCACCCCAGGAAAATTTCCGTGCTCGCGCACATAGGGCACAATACCGCCGGCATCTATAATCGTTCGTGCGAATGAGGGTAAGTCGGGAAGCTGGAAAATGTTAGCGTTCGCCTGTATCGTGCCTTCATTCAAATCCAATATCACTTCATCCCTATCCATTAGACTCATGGCAATCTCCGATGAAAAAACGGGAATCCCTAAATTAATGGCGTTGCGGTAAAAAATACGGGCAAAATCAATGGCGAAAATAGCGGCGATGCCTCTTCTTTTCAAAGCATATGGCGCATACTCGCGCGATGAACCACAGCCAAAATTTGACCCAGCGACAATGACATCTCCTGGCCTGGCATGCTTATTAAATTCCGGGTGCGCTTCAATAAAAGCCGCGTCCCCCACATCGGCGTTCGGCCGCATATAAGGCGCATACCTTCCAGGAACAATTTGATCAGTATCCACGTCAGCCCCAAATTTCCACACAATTCCTTTGCTAACTGTCACAACTTAAACTCCTCTATACGGCAATTTTTCAATATACAATCCGCGGATCGCTTATGCGGCCGGAAAGCGCGCTTGCAGCCGCGACAGTGGGCGAAGCCAGGTAAATTTTAGAATCTGGCGATCCCATACGCCCTAAAAAATTGCGGTTGCCGGTAGACAGGCATACATCCCCGTCACCCAACGTTCCCTGGTGCCGTCCCATACACGCGCCACAACCCGGCGTTGTCAGCGTCGCTCCGGCGCTTAATAAAATGTCCATTGTGCCGTCCGCCATCGCCCGTCGCAGTTCGCGGCGCGAAGCCGGTGTTACCAAAAATCTCACTTGCTCTGAAATGGTCTGGTTTCTTAAAATATCGGCCGCGGCGCGCATATCTTCATACCGCCCATTCGTGCATGTCCCCAGAAAAACCACATCGATCTTTGTATCTATCACTTCTGAAAGGTCAACAACATCGTCCACAGCACTCGGTTTGGCGATTTGAGGTTCCAGATCGTTTAAATCAAACGTTAGCGTTTCAGCATATTCAGCCTGCGGATCAACAAAGAGCCAATCAGGAACGGAAACATCACCATTCCCATCGTTCTGCGGTGGGAAAATCCCAGCTTTAGCCCCCAGTTCTATGGCCATACTGGCCATTGTCTGCCTTCCTGGAAGTGGCAGCCAATCGAGACCGTGATACTCCAGGGCAGCATAGGTGGCTCCAGCGATACCCATCTCCCGGCACAGCTTTAAGGCCAGGTCTTTTGCATCCACACCCCGTTGGAAGCGTCCCTTGAACTGCAATCGAATGGTTTCCGGAACGCGCAGCCAGGTTTTGCCGGTCCCCCAAATCAAAGCGATATCGGTGGAACCCATGCCCGATCCAAACGCCCCGACAGCCCCATAACTGGTCGAATGGGAATCCGAGCCAAGCACAATCATTCCCGGTTGGGCGATGCCTTCTTCCACCAACACCTGGTGGCAGATGCCGTGGCCCACTTCAAACAGGCGAATGCCCTGATTCCGGGCGAATTGGCGAATCAAGTTTTGGCTGTTGGCCGTGCCTACGGTTGATGCAGGAGCGACATGATCTAAAACCAAAACAATATGATCGGGGTTGTGCACCTTCTCGATAGCTAGTTGTTCCGTCATGATGCGGATGATCCCCGGAGAAAGCGAATCATGACCCATAACGACATCCGGTTCGACGATCACCAGTTCCCCCGGTGTCACCTTTCTACCGGCTTTTTGGCTAATGATTTGTTCGGCTAATGTTTGACCCATTTCCTTATCCTTTTAATCAAGCCTGTACTGTTGCTCCACGCAGCAAACCATCAACATCATCAAGGGTTAACAGCCGTTCATCCGACATCTCTTTAATCTGCCCTGTAATCAACTTGACCTGTTCATCATTCAACTTTAGACCCAACTGTCCAGCCCGGTTCTTGACCGCATTCCAGCCGGTAAGCCTGTGCGCGATATGGATATATCGCGTCAAACCAAACGCCTCCGGCCGCAACGCCTCATAAGTGGACGGATCATTGAGCACTGCTTTAGCATGAATACCTGCCTTATGCGTAAAAGCGCAAAAGCCCGTAATGTAATTATTAAATGGAACATCCACCGCCACCCATTCCGCCACCAGTTGGTCAATCTCTTGCAGCAACGGCAGTCGATACTTGCTAACAAATTGCGGATTCGTGGCATACAAACGAGCAACAAGCCCACCCAGAGGCGTGATCCCATTTCTCTCCCCAATACCTAGGACACTCGTATCAATATGAGTCGCTCCCGCTTCTAATGCGGCGTAGGCGTTGGCAATAGCGCAACCGGCATCATTATGGCCATGAAATTCAATATCTGCCTGAATGCGTTGTCGCAGAGCAGAAACAAGATCGTAAATTTGTCGCGGTGTACCAATTCCCACCGTATCGGCAATGCCAACCCGATCAACACCTAATGCGTCTACAGCTTCATAAACCCGGAACAAATCTTGTGGATCACTGCGTAAACTATCTTCCGTGCTGAATCGCACCTCGACCTCTTGATCTTGAAGAAACGTTACCACCTCATGGGCAACCTCGATAATTGCATCAATGCTTTTTCCGTGGCTGAAGGTCCGTAGCTGAGATGATGTACCAATGACCACATCAACCCCGTCTACCCCGGTTTCAATCGCTCTTTTGGCATCTTCAATATGACAGCGGATATGGGTTAAAACTTTTGTATTCAACCCCAGTCCGGCAATGGTGACACAGTCCTCAAAACTTTGGCGAGAAGCGCAAGGCGAAGTCAGTTCCAGAAATTCGACCCCAAACGCATCCAGCAGCTTGGCAATTTGGATCTTTTGCTCCGTGGAAAAGAAAGCATTGACAAACTGTTCCCCTTCTCGCAATGTTGACTCTATAATCGAAAACTCTTCCAAACTCATCACTCAACTCCTTACTGAGCAGTGGCTTCACGCCCCATATCCGTTAGAACTGCCTGCAGAATTTCAATCGACTGTAAATATTCAGAGATAACAATATGCTCATTGGGTGCATGATCGAGCGAACTGTCACCAGGTCCATAGGCGACTATGGGAATTTGCCAAAGCGGACCCACAACATTCATGTCTGAGGTCCCGGTCTTTAATTTATAACGGGGTTTCACGCCTGCCTGGCGAAAGGTTTTGTTAAACGTCCTGGCCAATGGTGTGCGGCGCGAGGATTGAAACGCTGGCTCATGGGCATACATCCTTAGCTGCGCGCCATTAGATAACGCAAAAACCTGTTCTTTGAGCCATTCGATGTCAAAATCTGGTGGAAGGCGCACGCCGACCTTCATGTCGATTTGATTACGTAATCCGTCACTCCCGGTCTGAACGTGTCGCAATGACGGCAGAAGCTGGTCAAATACCCGCTCCCGACCCTGGTTAAATTCATCAATCAATGATGACAAATCATTCCACCAATCAATCCCCTTTTCAGCGACACTTCGTTGGCTTCCCGCCGTATGTCCCATATCCTGATCGTCCTTATAATCGATCAATATCCGCCCTTTATAACCCAAGGTGATGCCATCCCATCCACTTGGTTCACCGATAACGCAGTAATCCGGACTATAGTTGCGGACGATGTGCCGCGCTCCCTTTGAGGTTGCAGATTCCTCTTCAACAGCGCCAACGACAACGATTCTTGTGCCTGGAGGAAGAACGACCTGGGATGCAGCCATAATAAAGGCAGCAAGAGGGCTTTTTGCATCCACCGCGCCACGGCCGTATAACACACCATCCTCTATCCGAACCGGGATATCGCCAGGGACGGTATCAATATGCCCCAAAAGCATTATTTCACTGGTTATTCGACCATTCAAGGCAATATTCTGCCGTATACCAACAGCATTTCCGGCTTTATCAACCTCGGCCGAAAATCCCAATCCGGACATGGCAGAGACGAGGAAATCAACCGCTTCCCGCTCATTCCCTGATAAGCTGGGAATAGCGACCAACTGCTGCAATAAATCAACGGCATCCATCAGGCTGCAATTTCCACCCCGCTGAGCACATGAGAAACACAGCGCAAAACTTCATCTATTTCCTTGCGCGAGATGACCAGAGGAGGAAGCAGGCGGATCACTGTGGGTCCGGCGGTCAGCACCTGTACCCCTTCTTCGGCCAAAGCCTGTACCAGGGGCATCGCCCGCACGCGTAACTCAATGCCAATCATCAAGCCCAATCCGCGCACCTCGCGAATCACAGGGGATTCAATTTTTTGTAATTGTGCAAGAAAATGTGCTCCCAGGCTCTCTGCCTGTTCAACCAAATTCTCTTGTTCGATGACCTGTAAAGTGGCCAGGGCGGCCGCGCAAGCCAGTGGATTCCCGCCAAAAGTTGTGCCATGAACCCCGGAAGGAAACGATCCAATCCGTGACCCAATAGCAATTGCACCCATGGGTACACCCCCGGCGATTGCTTTGCCCAAACAAACCAGGTCCGGTTCAATCCCCATATGCTGAAAGGCAAACCAGCATCCGGTGCGTCCAAAACCGGTCTGAATTTCATCGACAATGAACATCGCACCCCGCTCGGCACATAGTTCCTGAACCTGCTGAAAATAACCGGCCGTTCCCGGCCGAACGCCGCCTTCCCCCTGCACGATCTCCAATATAACCGCCGCGCAATCATTCGTCAGCGCCTCGTCCAGAGGCTCAATTCGGCCGAAAGGGACATGCGTAAACCCGGGCACCAGGGGCATAAACGGCTTTTTATATTTGGCCTTGTGCGTCGCGGATAATGAACCCAATGTACGCCCGTGAAAGCCGCGCATGGCAGCTACGATATTCGGCCGTCCAGTTCTCAGCCTGGCAAATTTAATCGCCCCTTCTATCGCCTCTGTCCCGGAATTACACAGGAAAAAACGATTCAAACTGGCAGGCATTTTCTCAGCCAACGCCGCCATTAATTGACCGCGCCGGTCATTGTAAAACATTTC
>JANQGC010000295.1 GCA_028277515.1 Anaerolineae bacterium | reverse complement strand
ACGGAATACATAGGGACTGCGTTCAGGCCCGGTGATAACCGGCGTTCCGCCGGCTACGGCAACGATCAGAGGAACCTGGTTTTCATCGGCGAACTGGGCCAGGGGCACAGCTACAGAGGAACTTACCAAACCCAGAAGTATGTCAGCCTCTTCCTGTTCAACCAGGCGCCTGGCTTGTTCCAGGGCCTGTTCCGGGTTGGCGGCCGTATCGGCAAAGCTCAACTCAACAGTAGCATTACCGATGGTGTTGTCAATGGAGTCGAAGAACAAATTAATACCTTTGTTTACATCTTCGCCATTGGCGGCCAGGGTGCCGGTAGTCGGAGTTAATACACCAATACGAACAGTGGCCGGCTCCTCAGCGCTCATCTCCTCTTCCTCGGCGACAGTCTCTTCTGCCGCAGTTGGCTCCGCGGTTGGAACAGCCTCTTCCGTTGGTGCAACCTCATTCGTTTCAGGTACTGTTTCCTCGACCGGCTCTTCAGAAATTGCTGCGTTACGACAAGATACAAATAACAATAAAACTATCGTCGATAAGAGACACCATTTTTTCAATTTCATCATGTTCCTCCTCAACAACTCTACAAAACCGATCATTACCATCAAAGACGAGCCTGGCTTTCTACCAGGCCCAAAAGTTAACGACTACTCCTTAATACCTGCTGTTAAATTCCATAAGTGCAGCATTCGTCGTTTCCTATGCCAATCGTTATGGTGTCCACTCTTGAGAGACATCGACAACGGAGTCGAGCACCTCATAGCCAAGACCTCCGCCATCTTGAGCAACAACCTCGACGAGGTAGACGTCCCGAATGGCTTGCCCATGATCATCGAAGGAAACGGTGCCGCTCGGCCCTTCAAATTGGAGTTCTGCTAATGCATCCAGGAACGGCTGCTGCTCACTCATGTTGCCGCCAATCGCTTCCAGAGCCAGGCTGGCCGCATTGGCCGCTAGATATCCTTCTTCAACATAATAATCGGGTACGCCACCAAACGTCTCGTCATAGAGGGCGAGAAAGTTTTCGTTCTCCGGATTATCGATGACGGCCGTATAAGGGGCCGCCTGAACGATGCCTGAGGCTGCGTCGCCCATCGCTTCCAACGCTTCAGGTGAGGCCATAAAGCCAGGTTCGACGATCTGGAGTCCAGGCGTCAAACCAAACTGCTCCATCTGTTGTACAAAAGCGACGCCGCCCGGTCCGGAAAAGAAACTATAGATCACATCGACGCTCTCTGGGTCAACCTGGCTGATAAAAGGACCATAATCAACGGTCCCTAACGGAGGTTTTTGCTGGTCGACAATCTCACCGCCGGCCGCTGTGAACGTATCGCTAAACGCGTTGACACGCTCTTCACCAGCTAAAAAGTCCCAGGCAAAAGTGGCGGCACGAGTCAAATTTAGCTCGTTGACTGCGTACCAACCAAGGACACGATCCTGCTGGCCATTGGCCATCCCAGTGCGAAAGACGAAAGGGCTGCGCTCCGGACCGGTCGCCGATGCTGCACCCCCGACGGCAATGATCAACGGGGTTTCTTCCTCCTGGGCAAACTGGGCCATCGGAACCACCACGCCTGAATTGACAATACCCAAAAGGAAATCAACTTCTTCCTGTTGCACCAGCCGTCGCGCCTGGTCGAGCGCCTGCTGCGGATCACCGGCCGTGTCGGCAAAGATCAGTTCGACAGGCGTGCCGGCAACCTCGTTACCCAGGGAATCAAAGTAGAGTTGAATGCCCTCGTTCACTTGCTCGCCGAAGAATGCCAGGATACCTGTGGTAGGATTGAGAACACCAATTTTGATCATCTGCTCATCTACTGCTTCCGCGGTAGGCTCTGCGGCTGCACTCTCAGTAGGTTCTTCGGCCGGTTCTGTGGGTTCTGCGGCCGGTTCTGTGGGTTGTTGCTCCGGCGTAGGCACCGACTCAGTTGCAACGGCGGCATCTGCTGTTGCCGCAGGCTCCTCAATCGCTGCACCGTCGCAAGCAACAAAAAACAACAAGGAAATGAAGAAAACAGTATAAACAAGGACCGAGTGCCACCATCTTCGATCATCCCGACTAAAATTACGAATTATCATCTCACGCTTCTCCTTTTTTGTACGGCCACTGAACAATATCAACAACCTCTAATAACTGTTTCTACTTGAGCGTCACACCATATCAGCCTAATTGTTGTTTGACAGCCTCCTCGGACGTGATCAAGAAGCCATCGGCCACTTTGTTATAGGAGTTATAAAGATCAACGACCGCGGCCACTTGTAGGATCGCGTCATCGTCAAAGCCGCGTTGCCGAAAGGCGCGCGCATAGTATTCAATGAAGTAACGGCAACCGTTGGTCATGGACACAGCCAAGCCTATGGCCCACTTTATGTCGGCATCAAGCGCCCCGTCCTCCGCCATGAGAAATTGGTCTTTCTTCCATGTCGCTTTCAGATAAGGGTGATTTAAGCCCAGGACACGCCAAAAATTGGGTATCCACATCACGCCCAATCGTCGTTGCTCTGTCTGTTGGATTTCATCGAATAACTCCCTCAGTTCTCCTTCCGGCGCAGCCAGACCCACTAAGGAAGCGGAGCTATCGTCGACTTGTCGGCCGATGTCGGGTTCAATTAACAAGCCCATAGCGACTTTGTTGAGGCCGGTGACATGTTCCGTTACCCCAACTAATTCCGTTACCCCTTCTTCCGTCCATCCCAGTCGCATCCCGGCGACGACATGTGATTCAATTCAGTAGTGACAAACGTTAATAATGGAAACAGCAGAAGCAATTGCTTCACGCATAGAAGGGGATAACTTTGAACGGAGCATAATAGCCCGCAAGCGGTCGAAGTTCGCCTCCAGATAGTCGGGTAATCTTGCCATTGAGCGCCAGAGATAAGCCGGCTCGTCAAGACCAAAAACCTTACGCTGGCGCCTGACGGCAATCTTGAAGATTTTCCGCACTTGATCGGATGTCTCACTTTCCTCTAGCAATCGCATCAGCGGCATAGATTTTTAAACCTCTAATTGGGTATCAAGTACAACTGTTAACTGTCAACAGTTGACAGTTAACTTGTTAACATTGTGCCAGACTTGCTGCTAGATGTCAAGAGCCAGTTTGCCCATATGGCCCATTAACAAAGGCAACGGTATCTGAAGCAATCTTCAGCCGGACAAGCTAATGAAACAATCGCAACCGAACCGCTGACCTTTGCCAAACTGAAAGCTGCGGGATTACTATCGGAGGAAAATCCGGAAAGCAGGAATGCTGAAACAAGCTACCTTACCGTACTGGGCCTGATCATCCATGGCGAAACAATAAGTGGCCAACGAAGGAATCTTGGCGATGGAATTGATGCCATCCACAGAAGTGATGCACATCCTGGCTAGATCAGAACTCTTCGCGATTGAACCGCCAGATGGCCAAAACGATGAGGAGAAGCGACCATACGGCCGTGGCCATGAGGGGAATGATTGACCGCATGGGCGTCCCTAAGGCTACGGATTGAGCCAGATCGAGCAAAAACATGGGATCGTAGTCGAGCAGCCCGGGTAGATAACGCTCCAGGAGCCCTTCGTAAAATTCAGCAAACATGAGTAACGCCATGGGGATGCCGATGACGGGGGCGCGGCTGTTGAAGACGATACCCAACATTAATGTCAACGACAAGAGAAACACCATGAACACGGCCGCTATGCCCATTGCTAACCCAAGGGAGCGGATATCAATATCATATCCCCCAATTTGCGTCATCATTGCATAGCCGGCGATAGCGGGAAAGAGCAACATGATCAGCAAAGCTGCCAGTCCTGTTGCCATGAGTCGCGACAGAATGTAAGCGGGTCGAGAAACCGGTTTTGACAACAGCCAGGCCACAACGCCTGAGCGCTTCTCACCCACAACGACACCTTGCATCACAATGATTACACCAACAATTGAGACGAGCATGATCATGATCGTAAACAGTTGCAGCACTTCATCGGCGCTGGGTACATTCCCATCAAAAAAGATGATTAAAGGGATGCTATTGGCTAAAAACACCCAAACGACAGTGTATTTCAACCAACGGGTCGTCCCCCACCATCTTTTGCTTTCCTGGCGGAACAAGTTATTTAAACCACTCCTCCAGCCTTGTTTTCGTACTTCATTCAAATTACTAGTTGCGATCATCTGTCCCTCCAATCACAAGATCGACAAACACATCTTCCAGGTCTTGTTTTTGACGACCAAATTCGACCACATTTACAGCGTCATCACTCATCAACAAAGACAGTAACTGTGATTCGGCCGCACCGGCGTCGGTTACGTGGATTTGCCAGCGTGATAGACCATTCGCTACCCTGGTTTGGATGGTCGATACCCACGGCCTAGTAGAAATGCGTTCGTATATTGGATGCACATCACCTCTCAAGGAAACCACATAAACCATGTCCCCAGTTCCGGTTAGCATTTCGTCTATGGGGGCCTGGGCCACCAATTGGCCATCATTTAAAATAGCGACCGCGTCGCTGACTCGCTGCACATCATCTAGGATATGGGTGGAATAAAAGATGGTGCTTCGTTCTCGCAATCGCTCCATTGCCTGTAATACATTGCGTCGCCCCATCGGATCTAGATTGGCCGCCGGCTCGTCCAATATCAGCAAGTCCGGAAGGTGAACCTGGGCCTGGGCGATTCCCAAGCGCTGCTTTTCGCCGCCCGAAAAACCCTTCACGGGCCGGTCGGCCTTGTCGGCCAGGCCCACCAAATCCAGGGATTCAGTAATGCGCTTGTTTAGCTCCGACTTTGGTCCACTGTAATAGAATCGCAAGGCAAATTCCAACGTTTGTCGGGCCGTCATGTAATCGAAATATCGCGGTTCCTGGGGTAGGTAGCCGACCCGCCGGCGGATATTGAGGCTATCTTGGGCAATATCCAACCCAAATACGCGGGCCTTGCCCGTTGTCGGCCGGGACAAGCCTAACAGTAGTTTGATCGTCGTCGTTTTTCCAGCCCCGTTGGGACCTAAGAAACCGAAGATGGAATGCCTGGGAACTTGCAAGTCTAATGCTTGCAGGGCGATAATCTCAGCATAAGATTTGCCCAATCCCTCGGTGGCGATCGCCAGATCATTGGAGTTACTCATAAATCTTTTCCTTTTCCGTAGCAGCAATTCACAAACCCAGTTGGTCTATTTGCTAAACTGCTGAACATTTTAATATAGGAAAAGATTAGCGCCCCTTTGTCGCCCCTGTATCGTTAAATTGTCGCAATTCTGTCGCAAGTCATGATCGCGGCAGCCGCACGTCGAAACTACTTCCTTGGCGGACCTGGCTCTCGACTTGTACATCACCACCCATGGCCAGAGTCATAGCTTTCACCAGTGCTAAGCCTAATCCCGATCGGTCATCATTATTACGGCCGTTCCCGCCACCACGAAAGAAGGGTTCCCAAACGTGCGGTAAATCTTGCGCAGCAATTCCTTCTCCTGTGTCCCTGACGCTGATCGCGACACATTCATTGTCAGAACTGATTACCACCACCACAATGCCCCCAGGCGGCGTATGGCGCACAGCATTGTGCACAAGATTGGTCAAGATTTGCATTAGCCGGTTAACATCAACCAGGGCCATATGTTCACCTGGTTCCGGCCGGCATATGACTTCAACTCGCCTCTGACGCCAGGATAAGGGCCGCCACACATCGACAATCCGGCCGGCAATTGCGGCAACATCGGTAGGCTCAGCGTTCAATGTCAACTGTTCCATTTCTGCTCGGGATAGAGCAAATAGATCGTCGATCAGCTTTTGAAGTCGCGTGATTTCGGTTTGGATGATCGCCAGATTATTGTGGACATCCGGATCAGGCAGCGCTTCCGTGTTGGTTAGAGCCGGTTCCAGGTAACCTTGAATAGTGGCCACGGGTGTACGCAATTCATGGGAAACGGCCGCCGTTAATTCATGTTGTACACGCAGCAATCCCGCCACTCTATCGCGCTCTTGCTCCAAATCGGCAATAGCCTGTTCCAGATCAGTGGCCATCTTATTGAAATCACCTTGCAATTGAGCAACTTCATCTTCACCACTGACTTCGATTCTGATCGATAGGTCGCCTTGACGCAATGCGGCCGTGCCTGCAGCCAGATCTTCCAACCGCGTTATGGTGCCACGGACCAGGAGGTAAGACAAAAAGGCAAGGGGAGGAATCAAAATCAGTAATAAGAAAATCATGGTGATGATGACACCACTTAAGACAGGAAGCACCTCGTTGGCGACATTAAGCACGGAGGAGCGCAGCGAATTGAGCGACTCGCCTTGCAAGCCGATTTGCAAGATCGTGTATATTATGAACACGGTGGTTCCCGCCGCCGCCAAAAAAAGCACGATCAGCAATTGAATATGGGTAAAAGACCAGATCAGTCGCTTTTTGCGCATGCGATTCCAACGCTGCCAGAGTAGTAGACCGGCACGGAAAATACCATACATGATGCTGGTCATTAAAAAGATCAGCAGCAGTCTGATCGGTCCCAATTCATCTTGGAATAGCAATGACCAGTTGTCAAGCAACAAGATTGCGGCAAGCAATCCCACACAAGCAGCAGCGCCTACAGCGAAGGCTGCCAGAAACCTGGTAGCGGTTCGCGCCTCTTTCTTCAAGCGTAGCGCGCCCCACAACCCGCATGAATAGGTGATCAGGAAGCCCTCCAAGGTTAACTCATTCGCCGGCGGTTGCTTAATCGCGCCAGGTAAAACGGCCACCAGTAGTGTCCCAAGTAAGGCCACTTCAATCAGGACGCGAGGAAGTCTTGCTCTGAAAATAACCCTCTTTGCAATTGCTCTCATTCTTCCCCTCGCAACCGGTAACCAACACCCCAGACTGTCTCGATTGCCTCACCCATTGCGCCTAGTTTTTTGCGTAAACGCAGAATCGTATTGTCAACTGAGCGATCACCAGTTACATAATCTTCTCCCCAGACGGTATCAAGCAAATAGGTACGGCTAAACGCCCGTCCAGGATTACGCATCAGCAAATACAATAAATCGAATTCGATGCGCGTGAGATGGATCGCGCGGCCGTTCAGGCGAGCTTGATAAGTATGAGGGATCAAGTTGAGCAGGCCATAGGAAATTGGCGTTGCCTGCTGAGCGCGATCTTGGGCTAGTATCTGCTCCACATGCTCCAGGCGACGCAGCAGGGCGCGCACGCGTGCGGTCAATTCGCGCATACTGAACGGTTTGATCATATAGTCGTCGGCGCCTAGTTCCAGGCCGATGACCCGGTCGGCTTCCTCATGGCGAGCGGTCAACATGAGAATGGGCACAACTGAGTCTGCACGTATTGCACGCAAGAGATCCAACCCACTCAACTCTGGCAGCATCCAATCCAGTATGACGAGATCGGGCGCTTCTTTCTTGAACAACTGTAAACCGGACAGGCCATCAAGGGCATGCCTCACATTAAAACCATTTGTTTCCAGCTCGCGCCGAATCGCATTGGCTAAATCAACCGCATCTTCAATCAACAAGATGATCGTCATCTTTCAACCTTGGACTCATACAAGTCGTGACAGTTGTATCTTACATTACGGAATATTGTTTTTGCAAGATGCGCTAGGTGCATGGGTGCGCGGCATTCTTGTTGACAAGCCTGAAACAACGAGATCGTTTATTGCGCGATGCGCAACACGGGATATTATTGTTATCCATAGAAGCAATTGCTTCACGCATAGAAGGGGGTAACTTTGAACGGAGCATAATAGCCCGCAAGCGGTCGAAATTCGCCTCCAGGTAGTCGGGCAATCTTGCCATTGAGCGCCACAGATAAGCCGGCTCGTCAAGACCAAAAACCTTGCGTTGGCGCCGAACGGCAACCTTGAAGATTTTTCGCACTTGCTCAGATGTCTCACTTTCCTCTAGCAGTCGCATCAGCGGCATAGATTTTTAAACCTCTAATTGGGCATCAAGTACAACTGCTAGATGTCAAGAGCCAGTTTGCAATTGGAGTGTGCGTCAACAATGTTGACTTATAGTTAAACGCTTATTCGGTAACAAACCAATTTAGATAAAAATCGCCTCGGTTCACCCGTCTCTCACATGGTATTCAAACGTTTCGCCTGGATTCATGGCCAGCGGTTTAATCAGCGGGCGCTCATCAGAATGCCGGCTATTCAGAATGTTGAAAAATTTTCGCACATCCTCTCGTCCTTCCGGCCTTAAATAATGACAAATAATAGCGTGCTCAAGTCCCAACCAGATAGCCGCCAGGGCACCTTCGTCACCGTTCATCTCGTTACCATAATGATCGACCAGGCCTAATGATTGCAGGAATTCTTGTTCCAGATCGCAGGCACATAATAGACCAATATTAGGACGGTAAAGTTCGCCTATCAGTTTCATATCGCTAAAAATGGCGCTGTCACCCGAATGATAGATACGAACATCCGGATCGGCGTATAGGATGAAGCCCAATGGGGGACCCGAAAGGTACTGGCCGTCTGGCGCCTGGCGGAAGGATGTATGGTGACTTTCCACCGCACGAACGCGAATACCTTGGGGTTTCTTCTGTCCCCCCCATGTTACCGGGCGCATGAGGGCTGGGTCGGCACCCTGCTGCGTCAAATAAACAGCTACTTCCGGCCCGCAGACAACCGGGCAACTAAACTTTTGTGAAATCGCGGCCGCATCCCCAAGATGATCAATAGCCAGGTGGGTGACAAGCAGTAAATCGACGCGTTCTAGACTATCGACCTGCACCGGGCTTACCGGGTTATCACCAAGACAGGGATCAATAAGAATGACCTGACCGCTAGAATTGATGATCTCAAAAGCTGCAATTCCTAAGAATCGTATTTGAGTTGCGCTCATCCATCGCCTTCCTTTTTAGTAGATCTGATTGAATCGTTTTGTTTGAGTTTCTGTCACCGTCTCTGCATAGGTTTTTGCTTTGGAAAGCAATTCTTGTGGATCATGCCAGCAACCATCTCGAACGACGGCGACAATCTGTTCCAGGTCACACATATCTTCCAACGGGTTGCCTCGGACAATAACCAAATCAGCGATCATTCCGGCTTCGATAGAACCAACCAGGTGATCGATTTCCAAGGCTTCTGCACCATAAAGTGTCGCCGCCTGGAGTACGCCTGATTCATTGGCTCCACACTCAAGCAGCGCCCACATTTCATCATGAAAGCTGAATCCAGGTATTAAGTAAAGGAAGGGCACATCGGTTCCAACCAGGATCCGGGCACCACACTTTATTAATTCGGTTGTAAAAATGGCCATACCTGCCACCATTTGGAGGCGATCCTGTTTTGTTGGCACCTGGATATTCTTGGGATACTCCCGGCTTTGTTCTTGTTGGGGTAGGAATTGGTCCCAGAATTTCAACAATGGGCCGGGTACATAGGCCATTTGGGGGTGGTCATGGTGGCGCGGATCCCAGCCACTGGCCAATCTTAACCAAACCAATCTCGTAATGGCCATCCTGGTATTTTGCTCGACAATCAGATCGATGAGGGCTGCCATACGGGTACGATCGATCTCTGACCAAAATTGCATCCATTCCCAATGATCGCCGGCTTCATTCTTCTCCCACCATAATGCTTCGGATACACCGCTAAGATGTTCTATTTCATCTACGCCAGCTTTGATGGCCAGGCGTGCATTCACATGTTTGCCCAGATGGGAAATTACACGCTTTCCATGCTGGTGGGCCTGATCCACGATAGCCTGGTAGGTTGGCAGATCGAGCAGTGCATAAGTTTTGATCTGATCCACACCACGGCCCACAAGCGTATCGACGGCTAGGCGTGCTTCGGCCGGATTGCGAACGATTCGCGTTACTTCGGACCAGGTGTTGCCTGGAGAATCTAAAACCGGGCCTGTACAAATTAAACGAGGCGCCAAAGCCTCGGCAAATGACCAACGTGTACGCCGATCCAGGATCGATTCTAGCTCACAGCCAAGATCCCGGACGGTCGTGACCCCCTTGGCCAGGAAGAGAGGTGCATGCCACTCTTCTGTATGCGCATGTACATCAATGAACCCAGGTAGAACAGTGTGACCTGAAAATGCCAACCTGGGCAAATCCGATGGTAAGCCGGCCGGTGGGCAGACAGCCTTAATAAGGCCCTTGCGCACCCAAATCGCCTTATCTGATAGAAGTGTTCCCGAACGGGAATCAAATAGTTTCGCGTCAATCAGTGCATATTCTTCCGCTATTGGTGTAGCTATGTTGTTTTGAATCATGTTTGAGGAATCTAGTTCACACCCTTTTGTTATCACTTAAGTCAATGCGGCCGAAATCAGGATTTGCATTCATAATATCCGTACCCTATCCATCAATCGAGGT
This sequence comes from Anaerolineae bacterium, assembly GCA_028277515.1. The sequence goes on along the minus strand of JANQGC010000295.1, from coordinate 3,152 downwards.
GAAAGATTTCTTCCAGGTACACTATTTTTCCCTCATGAACTTTCGAGAGATCATCTATCATATGAGCTATTTTAGCCTGCCAACACCTGTAGTTTTGATCGGCCGTTAGAGTCCTCATAGCTTGATCAAAGTCTTCTACCTGGAAAACCGAAAACAACCGACGTTCAATCATAAAAATAGTATAAGCTGTGATCTTCGCGTTTTCGATGCTTTCCTGGAGATCAGGCCAGGAGTTGTTGAGGGCTGCGACATAAGCTTCCTCTTGACCTGCTTTAATTTGCATCAGGGCAGCGACCCGATTTCTAGACTTGACCGAGCTTTGATATCCATCGGCGTGAACCAGTTCATTTGGGATGACGGGAGTCCCCTCACCAATTCCCGGCCCGACCTCAAAAAAACCGGCCATATGCTTTTGCCAGGCCTGGTTATCTGGGTCGGCAGCAGCCAAATCTATGGTTTTTTGCAGGTCGTCTACTTCAAAGTACGAATAAAGCTCACGACCTAGCATGAATATGCTGTAATTTCTAATGCCAAAACTGCTGATACCGGCTACCACTTCTGGCCAGATGGCTCGATGCTCTTCCCGATAATGTTCTTCCATACCTGGCTTAACGGACATGTAAGTGGCTATCCGGAGCATAACACTACTCTCCAAGAGATTTCACAGGAATTTAAATCTGGATGAAAAACAGATCAAAAAAAGTAGATCTGACCGTTATTAGCGGTAACCGCCTCCCCGACGGAAACTATCCAAAGCAACGGCAATGATTAAGATCAGGCCGCGGACGACCATCTGCCAGTAAATTTGTACACCGGTCAAGATTAGCCCATTGTTGATGACCCCGATAATTAAGGTTCCCAGGAAAGTACCAACAAGGGTGCCGCGCCCACCCGTCAGAGCGATACCGCCTAAAAGAACGGCCGCTATAATGTCAAGTTCAGCGCCATTCAACGCATTAGGCGTTGCCGTGCCGCCCTGGGACATGATGGCCAAACCAGCCAAACCCGCAATCATAGCACTGAAAACATAAGTACCGGCACGGACGCGATCCACCCCGATGCCAACATTACGGCAAGCCTCAGTATTGCCGCCAATAGCATAGATATAGTTACCCGTAACGGTAGATCGCATGAACAACAGGCCAATAATAAGAATGGTCAGATAAACAATAAGTGATACCGGAATTCCCAGAAAGGAGCCTCGACCCAGAACACTCCATGTATTTACCCCAATGACGATATTGTCACCACTACTGACCACGAATGCCAGGCCGCGGAATAACAGGAGAGTCCCCAGAGTAGCAATGATGGGATTGATACGTAGTTTCACGATGATAAAAGCATTGATTAAGCCAAGTATAGCTGCGGCAATGAGTGCTACGCCACCGGCCGCCATACCGTTTACCTCAGAATTAATCAGTGAAGCGGCAACCATACCGGCAACGGCCGCAACGGCCGCAATTGAGAGATCAAGACCACCGCTGATCATCACAATAGTTAAGCCAATGGCGACAAGACCTCGAATAGAAATCGCCTGCCCAATGTTAAGCGCATTCCGTGTAGACAAGAAATATGGCGACAATGCAGAGAATAAGACCACCATCAAAAACAGGGTAACGAGTAGCCCCAGTATGGTCCAATCAACTTGTTTCTTGAAAAAGGATTTGATCATGTGAGGTCACCATCTTTCTGAGTTTGGGATGGCAATGCACCGGTGATCCACCCAATGATCTCATTTGTTGTTGTAGAAGATGATTCTGTATATGCCCATAGGCGTCCCTGTCGCAGCACTGCAATTTTGTCGGTGATATCCAATATATCGCTCAGATCATGGGTGATAATAATCACGGAGGTCCCGCGAGCTTTCATATCTTGCATCAGTTGGTGAACCTGCTCGGTCTGTTCGACGCCAAGCGCGGCTGTTGGTTCATCTAATAATAAGAGGTCGCCTCCTTGCGCAATCGCCCTTGAAACCGCAACAGCTTGCCGCTGGCCACCTGATAGAACTTCGACATCGACTGTGACCGAAGGCAGGTTAATATTCAACTGTTCAAGCAATTCGCGGGCATCACGCTCCATCCGTCGACGATCCAGGATTATGCCCCATTTTCGCGGCTCTCGTCCGAGAAAAATATTGTGAGCCACAGGTCGTGTTTCGACCAATGAAAGATCCTGGTATACGGTGGCAATCCCTAAAGCCTGAGCTTCGTTAGGACTATCTATTTGGGTTGGATTACCATCGTAAATAAACTGGCCCTCATCCGCGCTGTAGACACCAGATAGTATCTTGATTAGGGTTGACTTTCCAGCACCATTATCCCCCAACAAACCCAGGACTTCTCCCGGATAAATATCAAGATCGATATCTACTAGCGCCTGCACATGGCCGAAGGCTTTTGAGACCTTGCGCATCGAGATCACTGGTTGCATTTATTAAGATTCCTCGCCTCTCGCCGTTGCTGCTTGCAGTCCATAATTGTTGATTTATTTAACATTCATGCCAGGCTTTGACATACCAAAACCTGGCCAGGTTTGATTCGTCCGCGCTAAGCACGAACGAATCAGACCTTATCTTCGATACTAATTCGTCTCCCGGTTATTCAGGGTATAACTCGTCAACATTTTCACGCGTAACGGGAGAGACGGCCGGAATGATTTCATCCGGCACCTGGTTGCCTTCGATCATATCGACCATGGCCGGTACGAGATATTGGCCATATCGTTCTGGGAAAAATGAGATGGTTGCTTTGAAAATCGACTCGTCATCACTCCGCGTTCGCAGTTCCACCAACGCCTCGGTAGAAGCCCCCAGACTTACCGCTGCTGCATTACCCACTAGTCCTGCCTGTTCCAAAGCAAGTCCACAATCGACTCCAGGTTGGTCGCTGTGACCAAAGCAAATGACATGCTTGGCCTCCGGATTCCCCGTCGCCCAGGTCGTTACATTGGGTAACACATCGCTGAAATCCTTGTGGGGGATATCATGGATGTTCTCGTCCGGAACATCAAACAACTCTCGCACCCCTTCTGTCGCTCCTTCAGCGCGAGCCTGGTGCACCGGCACATCGGGCGTCCAGACTAGCAGCAATTCGGTCTCAGCCGGGTCCCAGCCTTGATCCAACGCGTACTGGCCCAGGAACCGGCCGGCTTCT
>JANQGC010000258.1 GCA_028277515.1 Anaerolineae bacterium | reverse complement strand
CATACCATTGGCGGCTGACCAAGGGTTCGACGATTTCACCGCCACGCTGGCTGCGCGGTACGTTAAGTGTGTAATCCTCTTTCTTGACCGTCAAACCGGCGACTTCCATATCAGCCCACAGTTGCTTGCGCGCCTCGAAGCGATCCAGGCCGGCATAGGGGCCGGCTTCTTCGCTGAGTGTGGCATCTTTGTTCATGATGTTGATTGTCCGCAAATCATGGCGGCGGCCGATTTCAAAGTCGTTTATGTCATGGCCGGGTGTCACTTTTAAGGCGCCTGTTCCAAATTCGATGTCCACATAGTCATCGGCGATGACCGGGATTTCGCGGTTGAGCATAGGCACAAGAGCGGTTTGGCCGATATATTTCGCGTAGCGAGGGTCATCGGGGTGGACAGCGACGGCCGTGTCAGCCAGGATGGTCTCAGGGCGTGTGGTGGCGACTTGTAAATGATCGCCATTTGCCAGGGGATATTTGAAATAATAGAGAAATCCCGGCTCTTCGCTGTAATCAACTTCCAAATCGGAAACAGCGGTTTGCAGGCCCGGTGACCAGTTGACCAGGTATTCATCCTGATAGATCAAGCCCATGCGGTACATGCGCACGAAAGCTTCGCGAACAGCACGGGACAGCCCTTCATCCATGGTGAACCGCTCGCGATCCCAATCGCAGGAAGCGCCCAGGTGGCGCAGTTGCTTGGTGATATAGCTGCCATATTTGTGTTTCCACTGCCAGGTGCGTTCAATGAAGGCTTCTCGGCCGATTTCTGCGGCCGATGTACCTTCTGTGCGCAGCAACCGCTCTACTTGCAGTTGGGTGGCGATGCCGGCATGGTCTGTGCCGGGCACCCACAGGGCGGCTTTGCCTTGCATGCGCGCGCGGCGGATCATCAGATCTTCCAGGGCGACAAACATGACATGGCCCATATGCAATTCACCGGTGACATTGGGTGGGGGGATGGAGATGACAAAGGGTTCGGCGTCGGCCGGGCGAGCTTCCGGTTTGAACCAGCCGTTTTCTTCCCACCATTGGTAAAGGCGGGATTCGGTGCTTTTGAAGTCATAGGCTTTGGGCATTTCACTCATATTATTGCTCTCTCAATCGTGTCATTTTGGACGAAGTGAAAAATTTTTTCGGTCCTGTAGAACAACCTTTCCAGGCCTGTCCTGAGTCTGTCGAAGGGTTGTTTCATGCGCAAGCTGGAAAGCATGCGCTACCATCTGCTTAGGATGGCGGGTAGGTTAGACAAAAAAACTCTTTCATCCATTCAAGGACGAAAGAGCTACTCTCACGCGGTACCACCTTGATTCCAAAATTTCTGACCTGTAACCGAAATTTCTAAATTTCGCAAGTCTAAGCGCGAAGAGGATTTCGCGGTTACAGAAATCTTGGCTCTTAGGTCAGCGATAACGGGCTGGTCCGTCTCTGCTTACTGCTTTTTCAGCAGAAAAACTCCTGGGCGACTTTCAGCGCATATTGCTGTGGACCGGCTTGCAGCCTATGACCGGTTCTCTCTTTGAGCAAGGGAGCCGCTTACTCTTCCCAATCATCGTCTGTTTTTATGATATAGTTAAAAGTATAACAAAGATGGATTGAAGAGCAACATAGGGAATGAATCTTAACTGTGATGCTTATTTACGTTTGAAAAAAGAAGAAATTCAAGTGGCTTTTGCCTATGCCGCTCAAACAATGGGTCGCGATGATCAGTTAGCCCATTTTGGTAAATGGCTTGCCTAAATTCGATTAAATTGTTAACTTGTTCTTTCGTGGATGACTTTTTTTGTGGCATTAAAATGGTTTTCACGATTTGGAAGAATTTTGAAAGTCACGAGTTACCATTTTGCATCTGATTAATAATTTACTGCATAAAATTCAATCATATGCGAGGTTCATGAAATGATGGAATTTGTAAACAACCGAGATAAAAATTCTTACGTCGCAAAAATGAGGCGAAAGCGATTTGCGCTCCTTCTCCTCTTAACAGAGCAAGTACCCCGCCCGCTAAACATTTTGGATGTTGGTGGTACCCAAAGATTTTGGGAGGTAGTTGGTTTTACCGATAAAGAGCACTGTCATGTTACTTTATTAAACTTATTCAAACCCGAGGTTAAGTATGATAATTTCACGGGCATTGCCGGAGACGCCACTAATTTAGTAGATTTTAAAACTAATCAATTTGATATAGTATTTTCTAACTCAGTTATCGAACATGTTGGAAATTTTTCCAATCAAAAATTAATGGCAAACGAAATTCAAAGAGTTGGGATCAGGTATTTTGTACAAACCCCCAATTTTTTCTTCCCCATTGAACCCCATTTTTTATTTTTGGGTTTTCATTGGTTGCCTACATCCATACGTATTAGCCTTATCAGAAAATTTAATTTGGGTTGGATTAAGAAAACACCTGACTTTCGGGAGGCCAAAGAGTTGATTGATAGCATTCAACTGCTAAAGAAGAAAGAATTATTAGCCCTCTTCCCCGATGCATACCTTTATGAAGAAAAATTTTTGGGTTTGACAAAATCATTTGTTGTATATGATGGATGGTAAGTTCCTTCTATGCTTCGCGATAGTCGATCAGCCCTTTTTCGTAAATGGCTTGCCTAAATTCGATTAAATTGTTAACTTGTTCATTCGTAGAGGACATTTTTATGGTATTCAACAGAACGATTTTGACACCCTTTTTTTTAGATGAGACCCGACCAGGATTGAAAGAATTGATAAAGGTTAACTGGCGGGTGAATGAGCCGGACCTGCCGGATGATGGGACTCAGCAGCGCATGATCGCTATTCAACAACCGCTGGCCGAGCTGGTAAAAACGGCCGTGCATAGCAATGAACGGCCGTTAAGTTTCGCCGGGGACTGCTGCACGACGATTGGTGTCCTGGCCGGCTTGCAGCGCGCAGGGTTGGACCCCACGTTGATCTGGTTTGACGCGCACGGGGACTTTAACACCTGGGACACAACGCCCAGCGGCTTTCTGGGCGGCATGCCCCTGGCCATGCTGGTCGGCCGTGGAGACCAGACGATGCCTGAAGGTCTGGGGTTGAAAACGTTGCCGGAAGATAAGGTAGTGTTAACCGATGCGCGGGATCTTGATCCGGAGGAAGCGCGGTTGGTTGAGGAATCGGCCGTGCACCATATCAAGGATGTACGTGAATTATTAAACCAACCACTGCCGCAAGGACCGCTCTATATTCATTTTGATGTTGATGTGATTGATATCGCAGAGGCGCCCGCGATGAGCTATCCTGCGCCTGGTGGTCCATCGGTTGAATCATTGGGTGAGGTCTTTGATTTTCTGGCAGTGTCTGGGCAAATTGCGGCCGTTTCCGTTTCCGCCTGGAATCCGCAGCTAAATGGGGCGGAGGAAAGTAGGCAGGCAGTCATGGGTTTGATTAATAGATTAGTGGGTGATTTTTAAGGTTCACCTATGTCGCAGTTACTGTTGCCATTTGTGGATTAACGATTGGACAGATCGTAGCCGGACTTGATGATGCTTGATCCGACCTCATGCAGCTTGGTTAGGAAATCAAGCAGCAGTTCTCGGCCGTTCCCTTTACTCTCAATTACTTTATAAGGCAAAACAGCGCCGGTCCAACCCTCGGTTTGCCATCGTGCGCCCTTTAGTAGATGGGTATCCGTAAAGCCGGGTGGCGTAGGGTAAGCGGTGACGTAAAAATAAGGTTCGGGGATGCCGCCACCCCCTGTGGAAAAGCCAAAGTTCATTTGTTCATCCGCATATTCCGCATCATTGGGGTCCTGTCCCGGAATGAGACGGCCGGAGAACCAATTGACGGCCAGGTCGAAACCATGCGGCCAAAGCTGAACGGGACTGCTTTCCTCGCGAAAGCCATTGCGAAACTCCTTAAAGACCGCATCGACCTGGGTGAGCGCCTGCCAGAATTTGGCGACGGCCGCTGAATCGTAACTGCCCAGCTTCGTCTCAGCAAAGAGCGCATGATCAATCTCCGGCTCATCAATGTCCATCTCTTGTAGAGCAGCCAGGGTTTGATCCTTAAATGTCTTTGGCGATTGGCCCAATAAGGGGATCACGTGCCGGTCGCCGTGGCTGGTTGAAATCAGCAGATCATGCTTGGTAAAATCCAGGAGCAGTTCAAAGGTCTTGGCCCTGGAACGAATGGGAGTGGTGGTTAATCCGGCCGCAGCCACCCGCAAACTGGCGTGCCACCAATGTTTGCGAAAAGGAGTCATCGCCCGGCGGATTTTTCCGGTCAAATTAGCATAACTTTGAATCGTGTCTCTCGTCTCTTGCCATTCGTTTAATGGAATTGGGGGAAACGTATCATTTGTCATTATATCCTCCTCGGATTAATGGAATAATTGACGGATTGTAGCGCGAGTATTCTTACTTGCGTAAATAAACAATCCTTCGACAGACTCAGGACAGGACTGGAAAGCCTGTTCTTCATGATTTTGGACAAGGTTGAACTTTGGAATCTTACAAAAGAGCTGCTCTCTTCGCACAATCTTATTGTATCCTAGCCCTTGTTCGCTACAATTATGCGCATGAGTGAGACAAGATTGTTTGGAGTTTCGGATAGTGGGCCAGTCCCGTTACCAGTGACCACTGATGCAAATGGGTTTGTAGACATGTTAGCCGGTTTTTCCTTAGGGGTCTATTCGGCGCTGCGGACTTTTGATCATAACAAGTTTCTCGATCTCGAGGCTCACCTGGCGCGTACTATCAATTCTCTTTCCCTTGTCGGCCACCATTATGATTTTGATGAGGCGCGCTTTCGACGGACCTTACATGAAGTTGTTACAGATTATCCGCTGCTCAATTCAAGGGTGCGCTTCGATATTTTGACGGAGCCGGTCGAGCGGCAGGGAGTTGCAATTCAGGAGTTGATCTCCTTGCGGCCGTTTAGCCCGGTCCCATCAGCCTATTATGAAATGGGAGTGGGCGCTGATCTAGGGCAATATCTTGCCCGCCACCATCCTTTGGCGAAAACGGCCGATTTTGCCGAAAAGCGCGAACCCCTGGCCTTGGGAAAAGATCGCGAGCATTACGAACGGTTGATTGTTGATGGTCAGGGGCGCATCTTGGAAGGGATGATGACCAACTTTTGGGCGGTAAAAGAAGGCACCGTCTACACGGCCAAAGACGGCATCCTGGAAGGGGTGACGCGCAAAATCATCCTCTCTTTACTGCCTGAACTGGGCATTCCCTTGTGCTTACAGACGGTCCGGCGTGATCAATTGGCTGAGTTGGATGAGGCAGGAATCAGTGGTTCTTCCAGGGCGCTGCTGCCGGTTGTGCAGATCGATGGCCAACAGATTGGTGATGGCCGGCCTGGCCCAGTGACCTGGGAAATCTTGCGCGCATATAATGATTATGTCGCGGAAACGATTCAAACGGCAGTCGTCTAAATTGGTCCAATATTGGACCGATTATTTTAAATATGATACACTTTTCTCGGTCGTTGGCGACGGCCGATTTTACTGGACGGTCCAAGTATTGGACGCTGCTGCTGTTAGGATAACATTTTAACAGCAAAAGGAGAAACGATGATGCAAAAAGTGAATTGTGAACTTGTCATCAACGAGATGCAGCGTTTGGTGGTCGGGATCGAGCGGTAAACTCCTCTATATTTTCCGTTTCTGCCACAATCAAATTTGATTTCTGATTCCGATCCGACTGGCTATCATTGCTTGAGAGCCGCCCCTTTTTAGGATCGATCCTTATCCGCTCGATTTCCCCCATTCGCTGCTGGTAATTTTTATATTTTCCTGGACCAATAATGGTTATTGCTTAAATCAACAGGCAATCTCGTAACCGCGATTTCACAATCGCATCCCCGCGAGGATATGAATCCTCGGTTACGTTTGTCTAGTAAGGAATCGAGAAGAACAAATGAATACGCATGACGAAATCTTCGATGAATATGAAGATTATGAGGATCTTTTTGATCCGCTGCGGGTCGACCGCCGGGCACGGCGCAAGCGGCGGGCTGACCCAAAATATAAAAAGAAATACACGGATAAAGAGATGATTATGGAATCGGCCGATACGGTAGGTCTGGAAGCGGGTCTGAATATCAGCTATAAACCGGCTAAGCATGAAGCCCAATGGCTGTATTATTCTCTGCGCCCATTTTTTGACCAGGAGCTGATCAGCGATGTCGAGGCCATTGTCAAAGGTGGCAAGGAGGCCAATGTCTATCGCTGCACAGCCCATCCGGCAACGGGCGAAAAGTGGCTGGCAGCTAAAGTATACCGCCCGCGCATTTTCCGCAATTTGCGCAATGACCACCTGTACCGGCGAGGCCGGATGGCCCTGGATATGAACGGCCGTCCGTTCAAGGCCAATGATAAGCGGCTGATTCGCGCCATGAGCAAACGGTCCAACCTGGGCCAGCAGATGATGCACACTTCCTGGCTCATGTATGAATACACCACGCTGGAACTGCTGTATGATGCCGGAGCGGCCGTGCCCAAACCCTTTGCCAATGCGCAAAACGGGATCTTGATGGCTTATGTCGGGGATGGAAACGGGGCTGCTCCTGCTTTGAATGAGATTAACCTGGATAAGGAGGAGGTCTGGCCTTTATTCCGTGATGTCCTGGCAAACATCCGCCTGATGCTTGATTATGGCCGGGTGCATGCCGACTTATCAGCCTATAACATCCTCTACTGGCAGGGGGCGATCACTTTGATTGACTTTCCACAGGTTGTCAACAGCCGGGTCAGCAAGGATACCCATATCGTCGGTGCGCGGGTTAACCCGGATGCCGCCCCTATCCTGGAGCGGGATATCCGGCGGGTGTGTGAATACTTCACCGGCCAGGGTGTACGCTGTGATGCCCAGGCTTTGTTTGCAGAAATGTGGAGCCAATATGTGCGTGAAGACCCGGAAGGGCGGTTGGCTGAGGCTTCGCGCTGGGAGGAAGAGAATAATAATTAATTGTTGAACTGATGAATGACTAATTGTTAATGACAACGGTAGGGGCAGGGCGGTGCGGCATAGATTGGTAGGGATCATTATAGAGAATAACCGCACCGCCTTGCCCTCGTTCTGTGATTTGGGAACTTGTAACTATTGCAAAAAGAGGATTAATTGGACGCTGATTTACGCTGATGACGCTGAATTTTTATTTTTATCTGCGAAAATCCGCTCTTGTCCGCGTCCTCGGGTAGCTAGATTTGGGAAAAGTGATCAGGTATAGTGGGCGGCCTCGTAGGCCAGGATCGCTTTTTTGCGTGTGGTTCCCCAACGGTAGCCGTGAACTTTGCCGCTTTTGGCGATCACGCGGTGGCAGGGGATGAGATAACCGACCGGATTTCGGCCGATGGCTCCGGCAACGGCGCGGGCAGCCGTGGGTGACCCGATGTTGTTGGCCAGGTCTTGATAAGTTACGATCTGGCCTTGCGGAATGGTGAGTAGCGCCTGCCACACCTTCACCTGGAAATTGGTCCCCTTCACCTGCAAGTAAATGGGTCTTGTCTGATCGTCGCTTGATCCGGAAAATAGATGGTGGACGAGTGGCGCGGTTTGCTCGTCATCAGCAATGAAGCGCGCATTTGGCCATTCTTTTTTCAATTCCTGAAGAGTTGGGCCGGCACCGTCTTCTGAGGTGATAAAGCGCAAGGCGCAGATTCCGCGGTTGGTCCGGGCAATCAATGCCGGACCGAAAGGCGTGGGATGCAGACCATAGGTGATGTCCAGGCCGGATCCTAACTCTTTATACCGGCCGGGGGTCATGGCTTCAAAGTTGATGAACAGGTCGTGCAGGCGGCTTGGCCCGGATAGGCCGGCATCAAGGGCGGTGTCCAAAACAGTGTTGGCGTTTAGCAATTGGTCTTTGGCATATTCCAGGGTCAGATAACCTAAAAATTGGTTGGGCGTGACGCCCGCCCAACGTTTGAACAACCGTTGAAAATGATACTTGCTTAGATGAACGGCCGCGGCAATGTCATCTAATGAGGGCTGCTCTTTGAAATGTTGGTCGATGTATTGAATAGCCTGAGCGACTCGTTGGTAATCGACTGATTGTTCCTGGAGGCTGATGTTATTAGTCATGATTATTATTGTAGCTGAGGAGATGGAAGAATCGACCCGAATCTTGCGCAGCAAAAAAATTAAAAAAATTGGACCATTCTCAAAGAATGGTCCAAGACTGATTGGTGTTTCGATGGAACAAGCGATTCGTGAGCGATATAACAAGGACATATTAGCAGAAACGGCCGGGCGCTATGGCGTCAAACCGGATCAAATTCAACTGCTTGATAGTTTTGAGAGCTTTATCTTTGAATTTGAGAAAAACGGCAAACCACTAATCCTACGCCTCAGCCATAGTATTCGCCGCTCGAAAAATATGATCCTGGGTGAAGTGGATTGGATCAATTATCTGGCCGGCAACGGATTGGGTGTTGCCCAGGCACTACCCTCTCCGGGAGATGAACTGGTTGAGTTGATTGAGGATGGGCATGGTGGGCAGTTTTTGGCCACTACGTTTGAAAAGGCACCTGGAGGTTCGGCCTGGCAGATGGGACAATGGAACGAGAGATTGTTTGAAAATTACGGCCGATTTATCGGCCGCATGCATATCTTAAGCACCCGCTACAAATGCCCCAACGCTGCCTGGAAACGGCCGGAATGGGATGATCCGGATATGTTTGAAATATCTGATTGGCTGCCGGAAGATGAACCCCTGGTTTGCCAACGGGCGGAGGAAATTCTACGCTATTTGAGATCATTGCCCAAGGATGCCGGCTCTTATGGACTGGTTCACCAGGATGCCCATGGTGGTAATTTCTTTGTCGATGAAACAGGGCGGATTACGCTCTTTGACTTCGATGATTGTGTTTATTCCTGGTTTGTTTATGACATTGCTATGGTCTTGTTTTATGCGATTACCAATCAAGAGGACCCGGAGGGGTTCGGCAAACAGTTTTGGTCCCAATTTTGGTCGGGCTACCGGGCGGAATTCGATCTCGATCCGCTTTGGTTGGCGCAGATCCGGTTTTTTATGAAGCTGCGCGAGGTCGATCTGTATGCGGTTATTCATCGCAGCTACGATGTTGACAATATGGCTGATTCCTGGGCCAGACGGTTTATGGCAGGGCGGCGGGAGAAGATTGAAAATGAATTGCGTTATGTCAACATTGATTTTGCTGCACTGAGCGCTTGAGAATGATTATTTTATGTTGCGCGAGCTTTCCAGCTTGTGGCTGAACAACCTGGAAAGGTTGTTCTACGGTGGTGTATGTTTGAAGGATTTCTTAATGTTGGAGAATATAGATGGAAAATTTTGAAGTTAGCGAGCGGAACCGCGTGCGGCGTGTGCCCGACCGGGGCATATATGATAAGGAAACCGTTTATCAAATTGTTGATGATGGGTTGATCTGCCATGTGGGATTTGTGATTGATGGACGGCCGTTTGTCATTCCTACCATGCACGCCCGAAGAGAGGATGAGATTCTGCTGCACGGCGCAACGAGCAGCCGCTTGATGCGCCATATGGCGGATGGAAACGAGGTGTGTATCACGGTGACACATGTAGATGGCCTGGTGCTGGCCCGATCCGTTGTACATCATTCGGCCAATTATCGTTCGGTCGTGCTTTTCGGCCGTGGTAGATTGCTTAATGGGGATGAGGCTAAGCTGGATGCGCTGGAGGCGTTTACCAGCCGGCTAATTCCAGGGCGTTGGCAGGATTCGCGCCCACCTAACCGGAAAGAGTTGAAGGCTACGAGCGTAGTTGTTGTGAAGATTGATATGGCGTCGGCTAAAGTGCGGATCGGTCCGCCGAAGGATGACGAGGAAGATTATAAGCTGCCCCATTGGGCAGGGGTATTGCCCTTGAGGACAGTGGCCGGTGAGCCGGAAGCAGACGGCCGATTACCTGATCGTACTGCCATACCTGGATATATTCGCGATTATGTGGCGCAGCGACAGTAGCGCCAAAGGTCGTAACCAAAAATTCCAATTTTCGCCTGCGCAGGCATATCCACGTTTATGAAAAATGGCGCAGCACGCGTAAGGCACGTAACGTGTTCCAGCGGCTGGGCTTGCCCGTTTTTTCCATTTCAAAATGGGTTTGGCCGGCATGGCGGGCCTGTACAGGCCAGGTGCCGTCCTTGCGTTGTTTTTTGTGCAGGACATCAAGGGCTTCCTGCATGCGCCCATCGTAAGGGATGCCGGCAAATTGGAAATAATCCAGGGCGCGCAGGATGTCATAGTACCAGCGGGAGGGATAGGACAGCATTAAAAAGCGTTTGTTGATGATCTCGCCGGTCCGGTCTGAGCGAAATAAGTTGTGCATGAGCAGAAATTCGCGCGCCTGGCCGGCCATCTGCAATAGTTCATCAAGCCGGTAGGTGTAGCCGTTACGCCGGTATTCTTCAATGCCTTCTAAGATGGATATCGTGGTGTGCATCGAACTGTGCACGGCGCCCTTGCGGTTGATCCGGCAGTTAAAACCGCCATCATCAAGCTGCATACGGGTGATGAAGTCGACGATGGATCGCAGCTGATCTTGCGCTGTGCCGAAGTAGCAGGCATATCTGAGAAACATGCCATTAATACAGACGTCACTCTCCTTTATTGTTCCTGCCGGGTTCACACCACCATCCTCGGAGATGTGGTTTTCTAATATCACCTGGATGCTGCGTTGAACAGGTGGCAAATCAGGGATGATATCCAGATTGCGCAGGTCGAGCAGAGTGTAATGGGTGGAAATCCATTTTACTTTGTAAAATCCTTGCCCCCAATGACCCTCCTTCTTTTGAAGACTCAGGAATTTGGCTCCCCAACCTTCATTGGCGATGCGGGCTTGTAGATCGGGTCTTATCTGATCCAATAAGTCCTGGTGGACCTGGTATTGGATGGCAACATCTCCTTGTAGAAGCCAATTCAATGTGTCTTGCTTGATTAAAAAGTCACCCATAATTTCCCCCGTTATTGTTGATTATTGGTATTGTATAGCTTGTTTTGCAAGCTGGAAAGCTGGCGGAAGAACAAATTGGATATTTTTGCCTATCTCCAAAATGGAATGTTCCATTATTACCGGGTAGATAAGCTTGACTTGAAGCCTGCACCATGTTTCAGAAAGTATACCTCTTGGCTCATACCATTTGCCGTGTGCCATTCTATGAACCATAATCTATTTTTCAAAAGGGTCTTAAGCTTTATGGAACACAGTTGAGGCAGCAATGGCATTAACTGGCTTTGCACGGGTTCGTACTACCGGTCAGTCACTGGCTGTGCAGTAAGATAAGTTTGGGCGGTGTGAAAAAATCTTTAAGCAGAAGGTTAGCGGGGTTTCCGATGACAACTTTACTGGCAACAAAACTACACCAACCTGCTCCACCTGCAAAACGTGTCCAACGTCAACATCTCAGGCAACGATTGACAGAGGGGTTAACTTCCGATCGACAGATCACACTTGTCTCGGCGCCGGCTGGATTTGGAAAAACGACCTGCATTAGCGAATGGGTGGACACGTTAGATTTACCAATAACCTGGTTGTCTCTGGATCCTGCAGATGATGACCCTGGGCGATTTTTTGCCTATTTTGCTGCCGCCCTGCAAAAGGTAGATAAAAACCTGGCCCAAGAAGTTGAGGGTGTCATGTGCTCTGGACGCCATCCTTCCAGCGAGGTCATCAGTACAATCCTCAGTAACGAAATAGTAGAATTAGAAACCCCATTCCTACTAATCTTGGACGATATTCAGGTGATTCAGGACCACTTTATTCTTCAGGTCCTGCAAAAGCTAATAGTCGATCCACCTCCCCCACTATTTTTAGTATTGCTCACTCGTGAGGATCCCCCTCTACCATTAGCCCGGCTTCGAGCAAACAACCGACTTACCGAGATTCGAGCAAGGGATTTGCGCTTTGCCAAGGGTGATGCTGGACATTTTTTAAATGATGTCATGGGCCTTTCCCTTTCCCAAGCGGATATCGCTGTCTTGGTGGACAAAACCGAAGGTTGGATAGTCGGTTTGCAGCTAGCCGCTTTATCCATCCGTGACCGACCTGACTCATCTGGTTTTATTGCCACTCTTAGCAGCAGCCATCGGCCCATTTTGAACTACCTAACAGAAGAAGTTATCAGCCAACAGCCAGAAGAAATACAGCGGTTTTTACGACAAACATCTATCTTGGATAAACTGAACGGTGATTTGTGCAACGCAGTCACTAGACGCTCAGACTGTCGGTTCCTTCTTGAAAGGTTGGTGGACGCTAACCTCTTCTTAATACCTCTGGACGACGAGCAGCAGTGGTATCGCTATCATCACTTGTTTGCCGATATTCTGCGTGACTTAAAAAACACCCGCCAGATTGACAATTCGGCCGAGCTGCATCAGCGTGCCAGCCACTGGTATGTTCAGGCGGGTATGGTTAGCGAGGCCATCCAACACGCTCTAGCTGCAAATAACTACGAAATGGTTGTGCGTTTGCTAGAGAGCCACGCAGGGCAAATGATTATGCAAGGGTATGTGAAAACAGTACACGGATATGTGCAGGCGATGCCGGATGAGTGGCAACTTTATAGCCCCAAGACCAACCTGGCCTTCGCTTGGATGCATTTGCTCCGGGGAACGTATGCTCAGGCAACTCCATATCTGGACCGGCTGGAGATAAGTTTTGCAGACTTTCAGGAGGAGTTGGAAGAACAAGATTCTCTAAAGGCTGAGTGGCTTGCCATGCGTGCTTTGCTGCTGAATATGCAGGGCAAAGCGATGGAAAGTTTGAACCTGATCGCCAAAATCCTGGCAATCGTCCCGGATCAGGATAGTCGTGTATGCAGCCTGGCCTATTATGCACAAGCTGGTGCCTATCAAGTTTTGAATCGTTACGCGGAAGCAGTCAAGGCTTATCAGATGGCAATTCAGCATGGTCGTGTGGCAGAAAATTTTGTCGCTGAAATGATGAGTGTGGCTGGTCTCGCTAACTTGGCTCTTGAGCACGGTCAATTGCATCTAGCCTTTGAGATTGCTTCCCCAGTCAGTGCCAGGGTTGAGCGGACTGATTCGCCACCACCCATAAGTGCCGTGGTGCATAGTGTGCTCGGACAGGTTTACTATCAATGGAATCAGGTCGAAGAGGCACGAGTCCATATCCTTCATGCTATCCAACTGAGTGCTCTGGGTGGTTTTAGTACGGGTACAACTTTCTACAAGGTCCTCCTGTCACGGTTACTCCAAATTGAAGGAGACTTGAAGGCTGCCGACCTTGAGTGCCGGCAAGCCCTTGACCTAATGCAGCTGGACGCACCTACCTATATCCAATATTATGTCATTTCCCAACGAGTTAGCGTTTATCTAGCCCGAAATCTCCTCGCAGCGGCCGAGATGGTTCTCCAAGGACAGGGATTTTCCTTCCAAGATACATTCTCTTTTCCCGAACTCTCATCTAATAAGAACATTACCTATCCGGTTGGTTTGTTGTACAACAGCAGCTTGCGTGTTCTCCTGTACCAGGCTCAAGCCAGGCATAAGCCAACTAGTTTGAAACCAGGGATTGAATTAGCCAATGATCTCATTGCCGTAGCACACCAGTGTCAAAATCTCCCAGTCACTTTAGATTCACTTTTACTTCGCGCCCAGATGTACGCTAGTCTTGGAAATACCCAGGCTAGCAGAGAAGATTATGCTAACGCTTTGAGACTTGCTGAGCCGGAAGGGTTTGTTACTGTTTTCATCGAACAAGGTTCCTCTATCGTTGAGGCTCTTGCGGATCTAGTTAGGGAAGACCAGCTTGGGGATGTTCAACCAGGCTATGTTAAGCGTGTCCTGGATGCTTTTCCCAAACCCCAGTTACCAGCCTTAACTCTCGAAAATCAGGTTTCTCCGAATCTGCGGGCCGAGGTCCCGCATATTGCTCTGATTGAGCCGTTAACCGAACGGGAACTGGAGGTGCTGCGCCTTATGGCTGAGGGGTTGAAATACAAAGAAATTGGCGAACGGTTATTCATCTCCTTAAACACGGTACGCTTCTACGTTAAGGCTATCTACAGCAAGCTCAATGTGAACAATCGCACCAAAGCGATTGAGATTGCCCATCAATTCAAGCTACTCTAAGACCGACAAAAATCCACATCTATTTCTGACATAGACCACATTTTCATGTGGTTTGTGTCGTTTTAAATTGGGTTACGATTAAGACATCAATGATAAGATTTTGAACTTGAAAGGAGCTAGAGAATGCACAATAAGGAGAATGAAATGAATTTGGAAATTAATACCATTACCATACCCTTTATATTTAACATAACGGTCAACTGTTACCTGCTCAAGACTGATAGTGGCTTCATTTTGATCGACACAGCGAAAACCGGTGAACGGTATGTGGTCGAAAAAGAACTGAGCAAGGCGGGCTGCAAGCCGGGTAATTTGCAGCTAATAATCTTAACGCATGGCGATTTCGACCACTGTGGCAATGCTGCCTATTTGGGCAAAAAGTTTGGCGCACAAATCACAATGCACGAAGATGATAGGGGGATGGTTGAGAAAGGGGACATGTTCTGGAATAGGAAAACACCCAACTTTTTGGTCAAATCAATCATGGCGTTGATGTTCAGGCTGCACAAGGCAGACCGCTTCAAGCCTGATTTTTTCGTCAAAGAGGGAGATAACTTTTCCAAATATAGGTTTGATGCCGAAGTGGTTGAGGTTCCAGGACATTCAAAAGGATCTATCGGTATTTTGACTGCGGATGGCACTCTGTTTTGCGGCGACCTCTTAGCAAATGTGGACAAACCAGATATTTGGTCGATTATTGATGATAAGGAGGCTGCCAACGCCAGTGTTGAGAAGCTGATGGGCATAGAGATTAACAAAGTGTATCCTGGTCATGGCCGGTCATTCCCAATGCTAATGTTCTTGAAAGGTATTAAGAAATCCACGTCAACAGATATCGTACTGACATCTCCATAACTTATCAGATTGAAATCTTCTTTCATGACATGGGAAAGGGGATCAATCTTGTTCCGAAAGAGGAGGTAGTTCATGAATCTAGCACGTTTCTTTCTCATTCTCGGCAGCGTTGCCAGCCTATTGTTAGCTGGGTTGCATCTGATACTTGTTTTCAGACCGCAAGGATGGAGTTATTTCGGCGCGAACGAACTCACTTTGTTGGCTGAGCAAGATTCACAATGGATCGCACCTACCGCATTCGGTCTCACGTTGCTGTTTACTATCTGGGGGGTTTATGCCCTTTCCGGGGCCGGGGTAATCAAACAATTGCCCTTCTTGCCAACTGTACTGATCGTCATAAGCATTATTTACATTCTTCGCGGTCTCGCCCTACCATTTGATCTTATCAAGGTATTTGTGGGCACACAATCCTTTCGTTTTGCCATTTTTTCATTTGGTTCGTTAATAGCGGGGATTTTTTACCTCGTTGGAGTCTTAGCGCGGCAAGGTAGTTATTGATGCTTCCAGATATGTTGATGACAATGGAGCAGAAATTTCAGGATACCGCTCCTACCTAATCAGTTTTTTGCAAAACCGACATTCCAACATTAATTGCCTCAGTAATTTTGTCCACATCATAAACGGAGCCGGACCATACGCCGCCGCTGGCGCGCTGTAATGCTGCCCATAGGCGGGTGCCGTCGGGTAGGCTGGGGTGAGGTTGCAAACCGGGATGAGAGGTGCGCTTCTTGAGGATGTCGGCCGCTTCCTGGACCAGCAGGCCGATCTCCCAATGTCCGGTGTGATAACCCAGGGCCCGGGGATGGCCGTCCGCCCGGCGCAGCCCACCCATCGTGCTCAGGATCAGATATTGCGGCTTATTGGCATCCTCAGGGTTCCAGCCCATGCCCACATTTTGGGTCAAGCCAAAGAGATCGCCGCTGGGACTATTGAGCAGCATCTCCTCGTCAATGGGCAGGCTGCCCACCGGACCCTGGCCCTGGAGTCGGGTATTGGTCAGGGGTTCGGCCGAACCTAAGTTGTTGTCATGGGCATATTATAGCGTTTCGCTTAGGATCACCCTATGGTTTGCCCGCCTCAGGTTGGTAGTAAGCGGCTTATGCATCTTGTTCATTTAAATGGGTGAACCTCGTAACCGCGACATCCATTTCGCGTTCTAGTAACGAGGAATGGAATCCTCGGTTACTTTTACCCATTTATTTTGTAAAGCTTAATTAGCCGCTTAACCGCTGTTGGCGATTAATAAAATAATATCCGGTATTTGTTGACTAGACTGAACGCCGGGGTTCGCGGATCAGAAAGGCGGCGATGCCCAAGGCCAGGGCCAGGATGCCCATACTAATCAATGCCGGGTTGAAGCTGCCTGTGAGGTCCCGACTGATGCCGAAGGGCATAGGGCCGAGGGCTGCCCCGGCGATGATGATGGCGCGGGCAACTCCGCTGATACTGCCCAAATGGAGACGGCCGAAATACATAGCCCAAACGCTGCCGCTTAGGGTACGCATCAAGCCCGTTGCAGACCCCAGCAGCAGACCAAAAGCGATGATCGAAACCGTACTATCAACTGATGGGGCGATAAAGAGAGCCGTCGATAGAACGAGCAAGGCACCCCCTAATACCCCACGAGCGGGCAGCCGATCTAGCAGCATGCCACCGCTTAGGCTGAGTATAGCCATGGCCAATGATATGGGGATAAAAGTAGCTGTCGCCGCGGATGGAGATAAGCCGTTGTCACTGAAAATTTCGACCTGGTGAAAGAGTACACCGGTGATAATCATGGCCAGCGCGCCAACACCCAGGCTGACGATCCAGAAGGAAGGGGCGCGGATGGCTTGAAATAATGTCCAGTTTTCCTCCGGTTCCAGGGATTCAATGACATCCTTTGACGTTTTTGCCTGGGTGTGCGTCTGTCCGTCAGGTGACAGGCCATAAAGCTCAGGACGATCACGAAAAAAGAGATAGCCAATGGGGAGCATAATGAGCAGCGTGGAAACACCTATTATCTGGAATGATAAGCGCCAACCAAACTGAACATTGATCGCATTCACCAGGTTGGGCATTATAGCTACCCCAAAAACGGCAAAGAGCGTACTGCTTAAACCAACGATCGTTCCCCTGCGGTCATGCCACCATTGATTGATAATGTTTTCAGAAATCAGGGCCAATCCCCCTGGCCCTAATATGCGCTGTAGCACAAAGGCGATCCCCAGCATTAGCGCATTTTGGACATACCCCATGTAAATTAAGGAACATCCAAACAAAAATGCAATGAGGGTGACCATGCTGCGTGACCCGAAGCGATCAATGCTGCGGCCTAATATCGGCAGTGTCGCGCTGCCGATAAGTGTCGCAATTGTATAGAGTGTACTGACCAATGAACGGCTGATTTGTAAATCTACCGTTACGTCTGCGGCGAAGATTGAGAAGATATATGCTTGGCCGGGGCTGGTCATGGTCATGCCCACTACAGCTACGGCGAGAATGATCCAGCCATAAAAAACAGGGGAATTGTTTACGATGCGGCTTTTTTTTAGCCGTTCTACTTTATGGCTGGGCATTCCCATTTGTTAGCTTATTCGCAATGGATCGATAACTTCCCTGGCAAATAGTTGAACGACGCTTTCAACTGTTTCCCCCTGCGGAATCAGTACATAGACCATCGTCTCATCAATTCCTGCTTCTAATAACGGCCGTGCCTGTTCAATGATCTCTTCTGGTGTGCCGGCCCACATGATGGGGTAAACCAGTTCATCGGGTATGGCATCAGCGAACGGCCGGAATTGGTTCAGGTCATGCCCTCCGGGGAAGGGACCGGCTTCTTTCAACCGGCGATCCAGTTCCGCCGGAAGGGAGAGATCATGGGTTGCAAGATAAGCGATATTCGGATAATTAGCCCACAGATAACGCGCGATGCGTATTTTTGCTTCAAAGAGGGCGGCTTCTCGGTCATGGGAAACACTGGCATCAATACGGGCGACCACTTTCGGCCGATCGACCCGGCCGGCTTTGGCGATGCCTTGCTCGAAGGCTTTCAGGTGTGGATTAAGGATGGTTGGCGAAGCGCAGTGAGGGATGATGACCCCATCTGACACCTCGCCGGCAAGGCGCATATTCAGGGGACCCATCGCGGCCAGGTAAATGGGTAGATCGGGCCGGGTGTCGAACTTCATCGATCCATCCCAGATGGAGATCATCTCTCCCTCATAGGTGACTGAATGCCCGGCCAGCAGCTCGCGGATGATGTGGATGCCTTCGCGCAGGGCGACGGCCGAACGCTCAGGGCGCAGACCCAGGTTGCGGAATCCGGACGCGCCCGCGGCATAACCCAGGATAGATCGGCCGTCAGAAAGTTCATCCAGCGAGGCCATTGCTGCGGCCGTGAGCGCCGGGTGGCGAGTATAGGGATCGGTCACTGCCGGACCCAAGAGAATTTGTGACGTTACTGTGGCACAGGCCGCCAGTCCGGTATAAGTCTCCCGGAAAAATCGTTCATCAGCATACCAGAAGACATCATATCCATATTCTTCCGCCGCAGCGGCAAGAGACATCAACCGGCGGTGATCCCACTCGGCATTGAGCAGCAAACCGGATTTAAACATTTGATTTCTCTAATCCAATTCAACCCAGGTACTTTCAGGGTCGCTGGTATCCGCCACGCCAAACGCCCAATCACCTGGGCGAACCGGGTAAGTTCGAGCGACTAAGGTCAGCAATCCATCGCTGGGTGCTTCCAGCCGCTGCAATTCTTCAAAGGTATAGGGGCTGATGACGCGAGCTAACAGTTCACCCTTTTTAACTTCGCGCCCCATTTGCTCCGGCTCTCGTTCCGGAACGATCAGCCCGCCGTGTGTGGGTTCAACGCGGTGGTGTTTGGTGAAAAACAACATGCGCTCAGGGGATTCAATCTCGCCATCTATGATGCCCATGTGAATCATGACGTTTTGCACCCCTCGTTCGTTGACCCGGGTCCAATGATCTTCAATCTCCCAACTGAAACCAGCGACACCGATTTCCCCGGCAAGACCGGGAATCCCCAACTGCGCGCCGGCATATCCTAACATCGAGCCGGGACCGGGAAATACGTCCACAAATTTGCCCCGGTTAACAATGGGGTGACCAAAAACCTCGGCCATCTGGCGGCTTTTCTCACTAACGGCATCGTCGGGGTAGTCGTTGCCGTGGGCGATGAAGCCGATGCCGCTGCCCCAAATACCATAATGGAAATCGATTAGGGCATCAGCCTTAGGCAGCACCTGGTTGCTGATCACCTTGGCGATCTGTTCGGGAATCCAATTGAAATGTCCCGGATAGACCCGATTGAGATCGGGGCCATCGGATGAGACCTGGGTAATCCGTTCGATGCTGCGCAAGGCGGTCGGGCTGCAAACGGGAATTAACAACAAGTTGCCTTTTTGCTGCTGGGGGTCGGTTTTTTTGACGATGCGATGGAACAGTTCAAGTTCCATAAATTCATCTCCATGCTGGATACCGGTTAGCAGCAGGGTGGGACCGGGTTCTTTTCCGGCAAAGACATGTACCCAAACGGCGACTTCGCCGCCGTGGAGATCGATTGTGACAGGCAATTTCACAATTTCGTGGGTTCCGCCGGCGACTTTTGTGCCGCCAAGTTCAAATTCATTGCTCATTTTTTTCTCCTGATGTCTTCATGAAGTGACAGTCACTTCCAAAGTGACAGTCACTTGTTTGGCCAAACTGCCTCATAAACCCGGAGGAAATTTAGGCCCATAATTTTGCGAACATCTTCATCACTGTAACCATTCTTTAAAAGGGCATCGGTGATCAAAGGCAGATCACGCATGCCGCGGAACGGGGCGACATGTTTGCTTTCAACATTGCCAAGCGCTTTTTTGTAATCGCTGCCAAGCTGTCCGTAGCGCCGCTTTAGCTCGGCCGTCACCTCGGCCGGATAGGCGCCTTCGGTCGCTTCAGAGTCGGTTCCGATGCCGATATGATCGACGCCAACACGCTCGGCTAAATAATCGACGGCTTTGATGAAATGCTCCATCTTGGGCAGTTCTTTTGAACGGCCGTCCCAGTTGAGCAGCCCAAATGGAGATGCGCCAATAACACCATCACTTGCGGCGACAGCATCAATGACCTCATCAATCAGGTTGCGTTTTGTTGGATAAAGCGCCCGCGGGTTGGCATGGCTGACAATGACCGGTTTATCGCTTAATTGAGCGCCTTCCAGCGCCGTTCGCTGGC
>JANQGC010000200.1 GCA_028277515.1 Anaerolineae bacterium | reverse complement strand
TGCCCGCTACCCAACCAGCCAGGCCGAGGCCATGGATGCCCTGGAAAAAGACGAACTGCTCATGGAAGCCCTTGGCTCTGAACTGAGCACACCTTACCTGGCCGTCAAGCGTTCTGAAGCCGCCGCTTTCGCCGCTCAGGATGTCGAATTTGAGTTGGAACACCATCGCGAGAAATTTTAGGTGATCGACCTCAGCGCCGTTCCCATCATCGACCATCATGCGCACCCCTTGTCGCGCGGCTCGGCCACGGCCGAAGCGGCAACCTTCCGGCGCTGGTTCACGGAGTCCACCAACCCTGACATTCACCGCGACCATGTGCCGCACACGCTTTTCTTACGTTCGGCCGTACGCTGGCTGGCCGAAGAACTGGATTGTGCCCCAACCCTGGAGACAGTATTAGAGGCGCGCGCTGCATTGAACTACAAAGAGTGGACGCGGCGTTTGTTCAAGCAGGCGAATATAGAGACGCTGCTCTGTGACTATGGCTACAGCGGGCCAGGGGTATACAGCCATCAAGAAATGGTGGACCTGCTGCCCTGCGAGGTACGGCCGATCCTGCGCCTGGAATCGCTGGCCGAAGAATTAATCCACCAAACCCGCAGCTTTAGTGAAATGGTAGAAGCCTTCGTCGAAAAATTGCGGTTAGCGCGCAGCGAAGGAATCATCGCTCTAAAGAGCATCATCGCCTACCGCACCGGCCTGGCCATCAGCCTGCCCGATCACGATGCCGCCAGGAGAGGTTTTTTGGCCATCAAGGAATCGACAACCGCAAACCAGCCAGTTCGCCTGGCCGACAAAGCCATCCTGGATTACCTTTTCTGGCTTTCCCTGGAAGAAGCGGAACGGCAGGAACTGCCCTTGCAAATTCACACCGGGTTCGGCGACCAGGATGCTGATCTACTAAAAGCCAATCCTCTGCACCTGCGCCCGGTCATCGGCAACACGCGCGCGCCACTAGTGCTGCTCCATGCCGGCTGGCCCTATTATCGCGAGACGGCGCACCTGGCCTCCTTGTACCCGCACGTCTGGCTGGATATTTCCCTGGCCATCCCCTTCGCTACCACCGGCATTCCGACCATGCTGCGCGACATCCTGGGCATGGCTCCGTCCAGCAAAATCCTCTTCGCCACCGACGCCTTCACCATGCCCGAAATCTTCTGGCTGGCCGCCCGTTGGGGGCGCTGGGGTCTGGGTCAAGTGTTGGGAGAAATGGTGGAGGCCAGGTTTTTAGATGCTGGAGAAGCAACGGCCGTTGCCTGGCAAATTCTAAACGGAAATGCCCGCTATTTATATCATTTAGAATAAACGAGAGAGCGCGCAAATGCCAGGCACTTTAGTTGACTATAATTCCCAAGAATCCAAGTGAAGTGCCGGGCATTTAATTACCTTTAAATTTCGGCGCTCGCTTCTCTTGAAAGGCACGGATCCCTTCCTGGGCGTCCATACTTGAGCGCAGCAAGTTGCTGAACATCGCCTCCAAACGTAACCCATCCTCCAACGAGAGGTTTAAACCCCTCCAAAAAGCCTGGGCCGTCGCCCGTACGGCGAGGGGCGCATTTTGGGCAATCCTTTCCGCCAGTTCCAGAGCCTGATCCATTAACTTTTCGGCTTCGACGACCTGGCTAACCAGGCCTATCCTATGGGCTTCCTCAGCATCAATCGTCCGGCCGGTGAGCAGTAAATCGAGCGCCAGGCCGGGCGGGATGAGACGCGGCAGACGCTGGGTCGCGCCACCGCCGGCGATGAATCCGCGCTGCACATCCGGGACACCTAACTGCGCATTGTCGGCAGCGATGCGGATATCGCAGGCCAGGGCCAATTCCAGGCCCCCGCCGAGACAGTAACCATTTATCGCGGCGATGATTGGTTTCCAAAGTTTCAGATTGCGGTTAAGACCGCCCAAAGGATCAGGAGCGAGATCGTTCTTTTCATAAAGCAGAAAAGGATCAGCATCCACCCATTCACCCAAACTTTGAAAATCTGCCCCGGCCGAAAAAGCCCGTTCACCGGCCCCGGTCAGGACGGCCGTGCGCAGCCGATCATCCTCTCTAAAATCCCCCCAGATTTCCAGCAGTTCCCGGCCCATTGCAAAATTGATGGCATTAAGCACCTCAGGCCGGTTGAGCGTGATGATGGCAATATGGCCTTGCTTTTCATAATTTACCGTGGTCATGAGTGGATGTCCTGGTTGCCGGCCAATGCCCTGGATATTTCTGACCGGCGAGCCGTGCAGTAAGCCGTTAAATCATTTTTTAGCGCGGCGTGATCCACCTGCGTCAAACGGCCGTCCCTGGCAATGACGCGGCCGTCAACCATCACCAGGCGCACATCTTGCGGTCCGGCCGACCAAACCAGGTGCGAAATGATCGCTTCTCGTTCTAGTGGCACATCAGGCGGCAGCTGAACAGCGATAAGATCCGCCCGCTTGCCCACCTCTAAAGAACCGATCATATGGTCCAGCCCCAGTACATGCGCACTACCGATAGTCGCCATTTTCAAAAAATCAATGGGCTGCAACAGCCCGGAACCAGGGATCTGCGGATTAGCCCGTTGCAAGAGCATCCCGAAGTGCATCTCCTTAAACATATTCAACGAGTTATTGCTGACGACGCTGTCCGTGGCCAGGCCGACATTTATGCCCAGCGCCAGATAACGGCCGACCGGCGCCACGCCGGAATGAAGTTTGGCATTGCTCACCGGGTTGTGCACAACCCCTACCCCATTTTCCACAAACAAGGCCATATCCTTTTCATTTAACAGGACACAGTGGTTGGCAATCACGCCCGGCGACAAGACCCCCAGGTCATGCAGATATTGAACAGGGGTCTGGCCATAACGCCGATCGATTAAATCCACTTCATCCTGACATTCAGCCAGGTGAATATTAAACGGCAGATCAAGTTCATCAGCCAATGCTTTAACAGAAAGAATGAAATCGGATGAGCAGTTATAAGGGGAATGAACACCGATATGAGCGGCTGCCAGATTGTTGTAACGCTCAGGATTATCACGGACAAGCAGGGTATTGGCTTTTAAGGCCGGCAGGTCGGTGGGCAACGGGTCGCCAAACCATTCCGAGGCGGGCATGCCGCCCGATATGCTGCGTAAGCCGAGCTTGGAGGCAGCTTCGGCCGTCAATTGCGGTTCATATCGACAGCATTCACAAACCGTCGTTGTCCCTGAGCGAATCGCCTCAAAACAGCCGGCATAATTGGAGGTGACCATATCTTCCGTGTTCATCAACCCGATGGCCGGAGAGAGCACCTTTAGCCAGGGAAAAAGAGGCAGATCATCATTAAAACCGCGTAGAATCGTCAGGAATAAATGGGTGTGGGCATTGATAAATCCGGGCAGAAGCACACAGCGCGAGAAATCAAGTCCATTGATGGTCGCAGACCTGTTTTCACCCAGCCGGCCGATGATTGGGCCATCTGTCTCTATGAATCCCCTTTCATAAAAATGATCGCTGCCATCCAGGGTTAATATAGCGCCGTTTAATTGTGTCGAATTATTTTTTTCTTGATCAGGCACCAATAATCCGCTCCACTTCTGGCTGCGCCCAAAAGACGACGCGGCGCTGCAGCCAGTTGATGATCAAATGTAAACTAATGCCCATCAAGGAGAGGACAATCAAAATAGAGAAAACGCCGGCCATATCCAGGTTAAAGTTGCGTATTAATATCAAATACCCTAATCCGGCCCTGGCGCCGACGAACTCACCGACAATAGCCCCAATGACGCTGAGGACAGCGGCAATATCCAGGCCGGCAAAAATAAAAGGCAGAGCCATCGGCACTTTTACCAGGCGAAAAATTTGCCACCGAGAAGCCGTAAATGAAGCCAGCATCTCGACGTAAATCGGATCGGTGCTGTTAAGTCCCACTATGGTATTGACCAGAACCGGGAAAAAGGCAATCATGGCAGTGATGATGACTTTGGAAGTTAAGCCATATCCGGCCCATATGATAATGATCGGCGCGATGGCCACTTTAGGCAAGGTTTGAAAAGCAACAATGTAAGGATATAACGTTTTTTCTACGATGCGGAATTGGGAAACCAATACGCCTAAGATAAGTCCGGTTATGCTGCCCAAGAGAAATCCGGCAATGGTTTCATACAATGTAATGCTGAAATGCATCAGCAAATCCCCTTCACTGCTCAATTCAACAAAAGAGTTGGCAATAGCCGATGGTGCGGGAAGAACGATGCGTGGAATGTCAAATATATTAACTGCCAATTCCCAACCACCAACGACGAGAATGAATAAAAGTGGGGAAAGGATGAGTTCCGGCCGTTCGCGCACCGTTGCAGACAAACGCTGCCTCAAGCCGGCTGAAGGGACCGGTTGTTGCTCCGCTTCATTGACGCTGATATTCAATTGCTCATCGGTCATCAGTCAACACCTCCCTGGGCATTCATCAACTGCCTCAGTTTCAATGAATAACGCCCAAATTTTTCCGTGGAAACCATCTCAATAGAACGCGGCCGGGGTAGATCAATCTCAACAATCTCGTTAATTCTTCCTGGCCTGCTGGTGAGCACAATAACCTTGTCGGCGAGCAAGACGGCTTCCGGGATGCTGTGCGTGACGAACAGGATCGTTTTTTCGCTTTCGCGCCAGATGCGCAGCAGTTCCATATTCATGCGCTCGCGGGTCATGGCGTCTAAAGCGCCAAACGGCTCATCCATCAACAGCAGAGCCGGATCGCAAACCAGGGCACGGCCGATGCCCACACGCTGCTGCATGCCCCCGGACAATTCATAGGGATAGTTTTCTTCAAATCCCTGCAAACCGACCAGGTCTAAGAGATGCATCGCCCGTTCACGGTGGGAGGGAATATCCCGTTTTTGAATGTGGGCTGGAACCAGCACATTCTCCAGGACATTGCGCCACGGCAGCAGGACCGGTGATTGAAATACGACCCCAATATCCCGGCGCGGCTTGTCAATCGGCTGGTCACGCAGCATAACGTTACCACTCGTTTTGGCCAGAATACCCGCCAAAATTTTTAACATCGTACTCTTGCCACAGCCGCTTGGCCCGACAACGGTGACAAATTCCTCTTCTTCTATACCAAAAGAGATGTTGTCTAAGGCATGGACCTGTCCGCCGTCGCGGGTAAGATATGTTTTGGTGAGGTCATTAACTTTGATTAACACATCAGCTACTCCATGAAAGCGCGGTCACGTGTGGCGAGTGCTTCTTTTAACCCCTTTTCGGCGACCAGGGCGCCAAATTCGGCCGATTCCAGCGTATTGAGCAACAGAGTAAAGACCTCAACCCCATAGGCGACCGCGCTCTTCAAGCCCATCACTTCGTAGGTATGGTTTATCGCCCGTTTGTTATATTCGATAGAGACGGGGGGTACCAGCGCCAACCGGCGAGCAAAAGCGTGTGCTTCATCCATGAGATCGGCAGCGGGGACAACCTTATTGGCCATTCCCAGGCGATACGCTTCCTGGGCATCGATCATGTCCCCGGTCAATAATAATTCTTTGGTCTTTTTCAGTCCAATAACCCAGGGCATGATCATGGTCGGCGGTGCAGAAACCATGCGCACTTCCGGCTCGCCCAACCTGGCGTCGTCAGCCAGGATGGTGATATCGGAAGCCAGGACAATGTCGCAGCCACCCCCCAGGGCATAGCCATTGACGGCCGTGATCACCGGCACGCGCAAATCCCACATCTTCATCACCACATCACGCCCGGCTCTGGTCGCATGATCCCGCCAATCCTGGATCGTCTCTAAAGGTTTATCACGCGGAGAAATATCATACCCGGCAGAAAAGGCACGACCGGCTCCGGTGACAATGGCCACACGGATGGCGGCATCATCCTGGATCGTATCGAAGGCATGACCTAACTCATACATCAACTCATCAGACAGAGCATTTAATTTCTGCGGCCGATTGAGGGTGATGAGGGCGATACCGTCCTCTTGTTTATACGTGATATTTTGATAACCAGACATCATTTCTCTCCAAGATAATAAACATACTTGTTGGGTTTCGATCACCGGGGCAGCAAACTGGGATACCGATCATCCCATCCCGTTTAATTTGCGATCATTTACCCGCTTTGTCGCGAAGGTTAGCGACAAAGCGATCTTTGTTGACGACAAATCGTTCGTGCCACCCCTCACAAATCTTTTCTTCCTCATCCCAGGCAATGACAGCGAAGCGCAGCCGGCGGCGATCGACCTCCTCCAATGTGGCCTGACAACGAACCATCATACCAATTGGCGTTGGCGCAATATGCTTGATCTGTAAGCTGGTACCAACGGTTGTTTCACCGGATTCCAGGTGTTCAGCCACCATTTGGGCTGCGGTTAACTCAATCAGGGCAACCAAAGCGGGAGTGGCAAATGCTTCCGGGGTTCCGGACACAAAGCGCGGAGCAACGTTGTCCGGCGTGACTTGAAGGGTAAGTTCATAAGGAATAACTGTTTCGACTTCTTTCATTTCTTCTATTCTCTAACAACCACCAAAGCGTCAGCGGCTACTGTTCCCTGACCGGCGGGAAAAACGAACAGGGGGTTTATGTCGATGGCTGTAATCTGATCGCCCAACTGCATGGCGATGGCCGACAGTTTGAGCAAAATTTCAACTATGGCCGGTTTATCCATGGCCGGTTGCCCGCGAACCCCATCCAATAGCGCCGCTCCCCGGATTTCGGCTAACATTTGCCAGGCATCTACTTCGCGCAAGGGCGCAACGCGCAGAGCGACATCTTGCAATACCTCCACAAAGAGGCCACCCAGGCCAAATACAACGGCCGGACCGCATTGAGGATCACGTTTCACGCCGGCGATAAGCTCGATGGATTTCTCGGTTGCCAGCATTTCCTGGACAAGGATGCCGTTCAATCGGGCTGTTGGATGGGCCTGGCTCACGGCAGACATGATGTCATCATAAGCGGTGCGAATCGCGTCTGCACCGGTCAAGCCCAGACGCACGCCGCCGACATCACTCTTGTGTTGAATGTCGGGGGAATCAATTTTTAGGACCACCTGCCCACCGATGCGATCTGCGGCCTGAACGGCCGATTCCTTGGATTGGACCAATTCTTGCTGGGTAATAGGAATCCCATAAGCGGCCAGGAACTGCTTGCTATCAGATTCGGCCAGGCTGCCCGGTACGAGAAGGTGGTGAACATCCGGTTGGCTCTCCTCGCATGTTGATGGCTCCTCGCGGGTAGCGTCTGGCTGAGCCAATGAGAAATCAATCAGATGGCGGATAGCTCGCAAGCTTTCACGTGTACCTTGCAACAAAGGCACGCCACCGGCCTCAAAGACCTGCCGCATGGCCGGGTGAAAACCACCCGAAATGTTACTAAAAAGGACGACCGGCTTGTCCGTTTCGTTATATACCGTACTGACTGAGCGGGCCTGTTGGGTGTAAAAACCAGCCTGTTCCGCGCCTAACCCGGATTGAGCGTCCTGGGTAACGGCCACCAGGTCAACACCGGGATCGCGGAGCATGCTGCGCAGACAATTCGCGTAAGTATCACCTAAATCGCCGGCGCCCCAGGCGTCGAGCGGGTTGGCCACATTGCTAAAGGCTGGGAGCAGTTCCTTGATTTCGTCGATCGTCTCCGGCAGCAGCCGCGCTAGCTCAAGACCGGCATCCTCGGTCACATCAGCCAGAAGCCCAACCTCACCCCCGGAAATACCGATAACACCTAAGCGCCGGCCGCGCGGCCGGCGCGATTTTTGGCAAAGAGCGGCCGTTTCCAATAATTCATCCAGATCTTGCACTCTGATGATTTCCAACTGGCTTAAAAGGGCGGAAAGAACGCGGCCGGTGCCGGCCAGGGCGCCGGTGTGGGCGATGGCAGCAGCCCGTCCGGCCGCCGAGCGGCCGGACTTTAAGATGATGATCGGCTTGCCACGTTCAAGTGCCTCAGCGGCCACCCGACGCAGTTTGGGTATATTGCGAAAGCCTTCAACAAAGGCAATGATGGTCTCCGTCCCTTCATCAGCAACCAGGAATTCCAGGTAATCTTCAAGCGTGACCACTGCCTCGTTTCCACTGGAAATAACCGTCCGGTAATCAAGGCTACGACCGCTATTGAGCAGGGCGATGGCCACAGAACCGCTCTGGCAGACGGCCGATATGCGCCCTTCAGACATATCAAAGGTCATCGGCGCGCCGAAACCCATAAAGCGATTGCTGAAATTAACCAGACCAAGGCAATTTGGACCGCAAAGCGGCATATCCCAGGCCTCGGCCGCGGCAGCCAGTTCATTTTGCAATTGTTGGCCGGCGGACCCCGTTTCCGCATAACCACTGGCGAAAACGATGGCTGATCGCGCGCCGGCCTGCCCCGCTTCGGAAACCAATCCAGGAACGCTCCTGGCCGGTGTGCAAATAATGACGCAATCAACTTGCTCAGGGAGATCGTCCCAACCGCCATAGCAGGGAATGTCAAAAATCCGCTTGTATTTGGGGTTGATCGGATAAAGACGGCCGGCATAGCCGGATTTCAAGAGATTACTCAGGGAGGCCTGGCCCAAACTACCCGGCCGTTCCGATGCCCCAACAACAGCCACAGATTTGGGTTCAATAAGAGGTTTGAGGTTATTCAAATTCACAGGCCTCGGCCATTTCAATAATTGGCTGCGGATCGAAGTCGTTCACTTCTTCCCAGAAAGCCGGATCATCAATATAGAAATTCGAGGAGTCGATTTCATTTTCAAGCAATCCTTGCTCCACCATGAAGCCTTGCAGCTTACCATACTCTTCATCAGAAGCCACACCCCACAAATCCGATCCATGTAGATTGTAGGCCGGGATAACAGCGGTATCCATTTGTCTGGCCAGGATATTCTGATCCCATGCCAGCGCTTCTTCATCACTCATATCGGTTGGTTTGGTATCCGGCAATACTTGCCATTGTAGGCCGACAACGCAGTCCGGATTGGCATTAGTGAAGACAATGGCCTTGTTGATTCCCTTGACAACTTTAACCACCATATCCCGATTTTCATCAAAATTGCTCTGGGTCGTGGCCAGCACAAAATCGGGCATCTCTTTCCACAGGCCATGTCGGAATATGCGGAAATCATGTCCCAGGTTTTCCAGTTGAGCCAGAGCCGAACCCCACAGCATGACCGCATCAACATCACCGCCGTTTAAAGCCTCACTCGCTTGCGGGCCAAACCCGACGGGAATCATTTCAATGTCATTATCCGGATCGATCCCGTTTTCTGAAAGATAAGCCTTCATGAGTGGAATACCGCCACTGGCCAGACTGAAGACGCCCACATTTTTCCCTGACATATCGGAAATTTCTGTTATGTCGCTATCGGCCGGAACAGCAAGGCCCCAGTCGACCAACCCTGTTTCATGAACGACACGTACCGGAATCTCTTCCTGTACATTGGCCTGCAAGACAACGGTGCTATTCCCTTGAATGAAATCTACATTGCCAGCCACCAATTGCTGTAAGGCGTCCAGGGAGGCGCCAACAGGTTCAACGGTGACATCAACACCCAGATCTTGCCAAAAACCGACAGCACCATCCATCGGCATCGTCAGCCAGGGATAGCCCACATTCAAGACAAAAGTTCCGACCGCGATAGAGGCTTCCTGCTCTTCCATCTCAGCGGCTTCTTCCTCGGCCGGTTGTTCCTCCTCTTCTTCCATAGGCGCTTCCGTGGGTTCGGCTTCTTCTTCGGCAGGCTCCTCCACGGTTTCTGCTGCTTCCTCAGGGGCCGAGTCCGGGGCTTCGGCCGTGCCACCACATGCGGTTAAAAATAAAATAAATAAAAGGATCAAGGACAGGACAAACAATCTACGCTTCATTTTCCACCTCCAACTAAAATAATTAGTTATTGTTTGTAGTGAGCGCTTATGAGTCTTGTTTATTTAAATGGGTAAACCTCGTAACCGCGAAATCCATTTCGCGCTCGAGTAACGAGGAATGGAATCCTCGGTTATGCTTACCCATTTATTTTGTAAAGCTTAATCAGCGGTCAAACGACTAAAGCCATTACTACAAACCCGACAAAAACAATGGCAGTTTCTACAAAGATGTCGCTACCATATTGGCCCGGTCAGGCGCGGATACGCGCGGTCAGATCACCTGAGGCTGATCAATAGTAACCAAGACCAAATTGGGGAAAGACATCAGGGTAAAAACGGCCTTTACGAAACGGATACTTTTCTAACACCGACTCATCAATTTCAATTCCCAACCCAGGACCTTCAGGGATACGAAGACATCCGTTTTCCAGGTGATCCCAGTCAAATATGGGATCGCACAACAGTTCATCGCGCATCGGCTGAAAGTGGCTGCCATCATACTCAAGCATTTCGCAATTTATAATGGCCGCCAGCTGCAGGTTAGCCGCTAAACCGACGGCCGATAAGCCACCAATGTGTGGGAAAACACGAAGATTATGAGCCTTGGCCAGGGCGTCAATTTCAATGCACTCTAAAATGCCGCCACAAACCGTGACATCAGGTTGCAGAATATCGGCCGCTCGCCGGTTGACCAGGATCTCAAAACCGGAGAGGGAATAGGTGCGTTCGCCATAGGCAATAGGGACGGGTGATTGGCGACAAAGCGCTTCAAGACCCGGCAGCATATGTTGGGGGACCGGCTCTTCCAGGAAAAACGGATCATAGGGCGCCATTAATTTCGCCAATTTGATGGCCGAACTTGGCGTGTAACAGAAGTAGCCATCGACCATCAGCTTGATATCCGGACCTATATATTCGCGCACGCCGGCAATTTGTCGGAGATCACCTTCAATACCGCTGGAAATTCTTGTCTTCACCCCCTGAAAGCCGTTTTTAAGCAATTTATCAAAAAACTCGCCATGCCAGCGCGGATCTTCACCCGGCTTAACCGTCCCCGTTCCATACAAGGGCACTGTTTCCCGCTGCGCACCGAAGAGCTGGGCAATGGACATTTGTGATGCCTTGCCGAGAATATCCCATAACGCAGTTTCCACGGCGCCAATGGCCTGGGCGGAAATCCCATCCCAGCCCAACCAGGGATGCACATACAGCTTCATATCATGCAGCCGGGCACGAATATTCAGCGGGTCTTTGCCGATAATCGCCCGGCCAATGGCATCATCCACAATTGCTCGAACGACATTGGGATAGATATGGCCGTAGGATGTACTGGCTTCACCCCACCCAACAATGTCCGTGTCGGTTTTTACGCGAACGAGCGCAAACCCTCTTTGCATCGGCGAAACTTTGCGTTCATATCCGAGTCCAATGACATCTATTTCTGTAATTTTCATGGGTTGCCCTTCAAGTGACAGTCACTTAAAAAGTGACTGTCACTTCATAGCCATAGTTAATAACGTAGAAAATCTTCTTGTAAATCAATGAGATGGTTGTACATTAATTCGGCCGCCCGGGGGCCATCTCTATCCTCAATAGCGCGATAGATCTGTTCAAGGTTCTGATAGTAACTTAACAAACGGCCGGGCTGGGTGACAATAGATTTCACGACTTCTCCCCAACCATGCATTTCAAGATTGTTATACCAGAGGGCCAGGGCAATCGTACAAGCATGCTCAGCGACCGGATTGCGAATCGAACGCACAATGGCCATATGAAAATTCAAACCAACCGTCGAAAAGGGCTTATTCTGGTCGGCCAATTCCTTGATTTCTTGCAATATATAGGCCATTTTTTGGCGATCCCGTTTCTCGGATCGCTCCGCTGCCAGGGCGGCGATTCCTGGCTCCAGAAGGATGCGGGCTTCTAAGGCATATAAAGGGCTTTCCTCTCCCGAAAGCAGATCAGCGGCCCGATAAGCCAAGTTTTCATCAATCGTCGCTGAGCGCACAAACGTCCCGATCCCCGTCCGAATTTCAAGAATGCCCAGCGTAGCCAACGTGGTAATAGCTTCACGCAGAGTTGGCCGACTGATGCCTAACATTTTGGCCAAGTCTCGCTCGGATGGCAGACGGTCGCCCGCAGCATAGTGGCCATTGCGGATCGCTTCCAAAATCTGATCGATAACTTGTCTGGCTGTAGTGGTTGATTCAATCTTAGTGAAGGTCATGCTCAGATTCTCACAAAAACTACCATGAGGTTAAGTGGTTTTTTAAGATAATTTTAGTTATGTGACAGTCACTTTGGTCATTATTTGAGCAGCCATAAGGATAACAAAGTGACTGTCACTTGTTCTTATTTGACTGGTAAAGTGGCTAGGCCACCTGACCAATTTTATGTTATAATGGAATGATTCATTTGTCAAGCAGCAAAAAGGAGCAGCAACATGTTGGAAAGTGTACCCGTAGGAAAATTACCCCCATTAGGGGAAGTGCCGCAAAAAATGTTTGCCCAAACGGTTCGCTCGGAACGGTTTGGCGATCCGCGTCAAGCCTTTCAAATTGAAGCATTGGATATTCCTGAACTGCAACCGGGCGAAGTGTTGATTGCTTCTATGGCGGCCGGTGTAAATTTTAATAACGTGTGGGCTGCACGCGGCATTCCTATTGATGTCATTCGCGTACGCCGGAAGATTAACAGCCGGCACATGACCCCGCTGATGGGCGATCCCTATGATTTTCATGTGGGAGGCAGTGATGTCTCCGGTATCATTTATGCTGTGGGTCCGGGCGTAGATCAATATGCCGTAGGAGATGAGGTGGTGGTCCATCATGGATATTGGGACCCGGCCGATCCCTGGATTGCCGCAGGCAAAGACCCGATGATCGCCCCCTCGGCGCAAATTTGGGGTTACAACACCAACTTTGGCGCGTTTGGCCAATTTTGTATTGCCCAGGAACATCAATTGCTGCCTAAAGCGCCCCACCTTACCTGGGAGGAAGCAGCGGCGCCGACCCTGGTCGGTACGACCGCCTACCGCATGCTGTTTGGTTGGGCCGGCAACAGGCTAAATGAGAGGGACGTCGTTCTCGTTTGGGGCGCTTCCGGTGGCCTGGGCGGCCAGGCGATCCAACTGGTTAAAACACATGGCGCCAGGGCTGTGGCCGTGGTTTCCGATGATGAACGGGGTGAATATTGTGTCCGATTGGGTGCAGAAGGATACATCAATCGCAAGCAATTCGAGCATTGGGGCATTCCCCCCCATTGGACGGATGGGCCGGGACAGAAGCAATGGCTGGCCGGTTGTCGGGCGTTTGGCAAGGCGATCTGGGATGTTCTCGGCGAACGGCGCAACCCGGACATCGTCTTAGAGCATCCAGGTGAAGCCACCATTCCCACCAGTATTTTTGTTTGTGAAGCCGGTGGGATGGTTGTGATATGCGCCGGAACAACCGGTTACTCGGCGACAGTGGACCTGCGCTACCATTGGGTCAGACAAAAACGGTTGCAAGGCTCTCACGGCACTAATGATGAAGAGGCTCAAGCCTATAATCAGCTTGTGGTAGACGGCCGCATCGATCCTTGCCTCGGTAAACTGTTTTCTTTTGAAGAAACAGGACAAGCCCATTATGAAATGGAACAAGGGATAGACGGGCCTGGCAACCGGGTCATTTTGATTGGCGCTCCGGAACCCGGTTTAGGCAGGAAATCCTAAACAAGTGGCAGTCACTTGAATCGCTGCGATCTATATTAATGGAAGAAAAAAGTGATTGTCACATTCAGATCAAAAAACAGGCGGAGTCACAACAGCAATATACTGCGCTGTTTCATTGCCCACCGCTCGTAAATGCTGCAACATGGGACCGGTAAAATAAATGCTGTCTCCGGCATCAACAAAGTAAATGTCATCCGCAAGTCCCACTTCAATTTTGCCTTTAATGACGTATATAAATTCCTCGGTTTCGCTGAACTTGGTAATCGGCAAGTAACCGGTTTGCGGCTCCAGGGTCGTCAATACCCCTTCCATCTTCTTATCCACATCCGGTGTTAATAACTCATACACCCCCTCAACTTGAGGAACCTGGATCTTTCGTCTGTCCTTCTGCCGCACCACGGGATTTAATTCCGTGTCCGTCTCCAGTAGAAAATAAAACAGTGGAACATCCAAAGCCTGGCTGATGAGCTGCAGCGAATCTAAAGAGGGACTGGCTTCGTTGCGCTCCACCTTGCTCAAAAAACTGGCTGTCAAGTTCACACGGTCGGCCACGGCACGCAAGCTTAACCCCAACTCATTTCGTCTGGCTTTGATTCGATGCCCGATTTGCACGGTTGAATTGTTGCTTTGCATAGGCTGCCTGCTTATGTCATTGTAGCGCGAGCTTTCCAGCTTGCGGCTAAAACAACCCTTCGACAAACTCAGGACAGGTCTGGAAAGGTTGTTCTACAGTAAGGCAATAAGAACAATTTATATTGTTTCATCTTAGTATACAAAAAATAACCTGATAAGGGAAGCATGTTGAATTTAGGTACACAAAGTTGTCTATTCGTGTCATTTCAATTGACATGACAGCCCGATTCTGTTACTATTTCTCCATTGACACATGACAAGTGTGTAATCACAGTTTACAAG
This sequence comes from Anaerolineae bacterium, assembly GCA_028277515.1. The sequence goes on along the minus strand of JANQGC010000200.1, from coordinate 9,714 downwards.
GTTGCTGCATTTTATTAGGTGAGAAAAAGGATCACTCGCAGCTATGGTCATATTTGATAATCATCTAAGTTTCCCCCTTTCTGTGTCCTGTCCGGAGAGAAACCGATTGTCAAATTCCTTTTACATCAACCCCCTCAGCGGCCTTTCCCCAAAAAACAAAGTGAATATTGTAGTTGAGACGGAGAAATTCTTATGGCGCTGGATATGGAGTTCATGCTTGAATTGTACCGGGATATGTGGATCATCCGCTCCTTTGAGTTGGGTCTGGAGCGCGAATTTAAGAAAGGCAATGTCCCCGGCATGCTACACACCGGCCTGGGGCAGGAGGCAACTCAGACGGCTATCGCCCGCAGCCTGCGCAAAACAGACGCCTTTTTCCCCGACCATCGCTGTCATGGTCTGCTTGTGCTGGCCGGAACTCCGGGCGAAAAGATTATGGCCGAACTCTTCGGCAAGGGGACCGGCATTTGCAGCGGCAAAGGAGGCTCCCTCCATTCCGCTGATGTCACCGTCGGCAACTACGGTGATAATGCGGTAGAGGGGTCGATGATGGCCACCGCGCTGGGGGTTGCCCTGGGGTTCCAGATGATGGGCAGTGATCGAATAGCCTCCGTCATTGTCGGAGACGGCACCGCCGGACGAGGAGAATGGCATGAAAGCTTAAACTTGGCAGCGACCTGGAACCTACCCTTATTGTACTGCTGCGTCAACAACGGTTATGCCATCGGCTCCCCGGTCGGTGAAACACACGCCACCGAAAATTTATATGAGTTCGCTCAAGCCTATAAAATGCCGGCCGTACAAATCGACGGCAATGATGTGTTTGCTGCTTATCAAGCCACCCAACAAGCGGTCGATCATATCCGGGGCGGGAATGGTCCTTACTTCATCGAATTTATGACCTGGCGCTGGCAAGGTATTTTCAGCGGGGAATTCCGTCCTGAAGAAGAAGTCCATTACTGGAAGGAAGTTCACGAACCGGTGAAGATAGCCGAGAAACAGCTTCTGGGACAAACGGAGGCGGATGAAAAGCTGCTGGGCGACATCCGAAACGAGGTGGACGAGATGATTGAAGAGTGGATCGATTTCTCTAATGAAAGCCCGCCCCCGGATCTCGCGAAAGCGACGGCCAACGTCTATGTGGGTTGGGAGGTGGCTCAATGATGAAGCGCATGAGCATGGTCAAGGCGCTGAACAGTGCGCTGGATATTATGATGGGCGAAGATGAAAAAGTGTTTTGCCTGGGAGAAGATATTGGTTGGATGGGCGGTGATTTCGGAGTCACCCAGGGGTTATTTAAAAAATATGGCGCGGAGCGGGTTCGGGACACACCTTTATCAGAGGCGGCGATTATCGGCACGGCCGTCGGCGCAGCTATGGTTGGTTTTCGTCCCGTGCCGGAGATCATGTTCGCCGATTTCCTGGGAACCTGCTACGACCAGATCGTCAACAATGCAGCCAAAATGCATTACATGTTTGACGGCCAATTTAAAGCCCCCATTGTGATTCGGACCGCGGCCGGCGGTGGATTTGGCGGCGGTCCCCACCATTCCCAATCCGTAGAAGGCTGGTTTATGAACGTGCCGGGGCTGGTCATCATTGGCCCGGCAACCCCCTATGACGCCAAGGGGCTGCTCATTTCGGCCATTGAAAACGACAATCCGGTTCTGTTCCTGGAGCACAAGGCGCTTTACAGAGTGCGCGGCCAGGTGGAAGAGAGTAAATATCACGTGCCCCTGCGGAAAGCCTCCGTCGTTCGCGAAGGAAGCGATCTGACGATTGTTGCTGCTATGAAAATGACGCACGAAGCATTGTCCGCTGTTGAGGTCCTGGCCGAGGATGGAATTGATGTTGAAGTCGTCGATCTACGCACCTTGCGGCCCTGGGATCATGAAACAGTATTGGACTCCGTTCGTAAGACTGGGCGGGCGATCGTCGCCAATGAAGCCCCTAAAATCGGCGGGCTGGGTTCAGATGTGAGTGCAACAATCGCCGAAGAGGCATTTTCCTCCTTGAAAGCCCCGGTGCGCCAGGTTTGCGCTTTGGATACACCGATTCCTTTTTCCGTTCCGTTGGAAAAAGTGGTCTTGCCCGACAAGGATGATATCGTGGCCGCTGTCGACGCGGTCATGAGCTATAAATAGGGTTACTTATATTGTATGCACGAAAGTGATTTCACGGTTACTAATCTTGTAACCGAAATTTCCAAATTTCGCTCTTAGGAGATTGTAAGCACGGATACAAGGTGTCGCAGCGCGAAAGCGATTTCGCGGTTACTCAACGGAGTTATGATATGGCAACTGAAGTGATTCTCCCCAAATGGGGATTGACAATGGAAGACGGCACATTGATGGCCTGGCGAAAAAACGAAGGTGATGCGGTTCAAGAAGGTGAAATCATCGCCGAGGTGGAAACAGAAAAGATCACGAATGATCTGGAGGCCCCGGTAAGCGGCGTGATTTCCAAGATACTAATTGAGGAAGGAACGGAAGAGATCGATATCGGCACGGTTCTGTGTATCATCGACGAATCACCTTGAGGATCACATGTCCGGATCACCGCGGGGATTGCCCGTAAAGGAAACGATTCGCCTGAGCAGGGTACGTAAGGCTATGGCCAAAACTATGAAGGCCAGTGTCGAAGGCGCCGCTTTAAGCCAGGTCAATATGGAGATGGATGTTAGTGCCCTGCTTAACCTGCGGCGCCGGCTTTTGGAAGCGGGTCAAGCAGGCTTATCTCTCAACACTCTGATCATGGCCGCCGTTGCCCGGACCTTGCCCCAACATCCTTTGCTCAATTCTGAACTGGTTGATGGTGAAATCCTGGTTTATGACACGGTGAACCTGGGCATGGCCGTCGCCGTACCCGACGGGCTGATTGTCGTCGTCATTCCGGCCGCGCACCAGATGTCTCTCTCTGATTTGCATGCTGCCTTGCTGGACAAAGCGGAGCGGGCGCGCTCCGGCAAGCTAAAGATGGAGGATATCGAAGGAGGAACGTTTACGCTCAGCAACCTGGGCATGTATGGCATTGATGGCGGCTTTCCGCTGCCCCGGCCACCGGAACCGGCTATTCTGCTGGTGGGAGTAGCCCAGCCCAAACCGGTGGTCAGAGAGGGATCGATTGTCATCCGCGAAACCGCTCGTTTTAGCTTAAATTACGATCACCTTTTTATAGATGGGGCAACGGCCGCGCTCTTCTTGCGCGATTTAAGCGGGCTGTTAGCCGATCCGCAAAAAGATGCGTTAGGAGCATAGCTGCCTGATGGAGTATGTAGACACCCTGTTCACGCATGGACTTATCGTCACTCAGGATGAGCAGCGAACGATCATCGCCGATGGGGCACTTGCGGTGCGCGACGGCCGCATCCTGGCAGTTGGCTCTACAGAAGAATTAAACGCGCAGACTACGGCATTGGAAACCATTAATCTCAAAGGTGACGCGCTGTTTCCCGGTTTAATCAACACCCATACCCATTTGTTCCAGACAGGCGTCAAAGGCCTCGGCGAAGACATGCCCGTACAGGAATGGGTTCATGCCGTAACCGCGCCAACGGCGGCTCATATCAACCCGGAGGAAGCCTACTTATTTGCTTTAACCGGCTGCCTGGAACATATTCATTGCGGCGTGACCACCCTGGTCGATATGAGCTATGCCGTTACTTCTATGGACGTCCACGATCGATATATCGCCGCTATTCTCGAAAGTGGATTACGCGGCCGTTACAGCAGCATCATTTCCGATTATGGTGACTTTGGCATCCCCTCACAACTATTAAAACCGATTGATACTTTCTTAGCTGAAACGACGGAATTATTAGCGGAATATCCAGGTGACGACCGCATGGGCATCTGGCTGGCCATTGGCGCGCCCTGGGTCGCCACCGATGAAGCGATTCGCAATACACGCACCTTCGCCACGAACACCGGCACATTTCTGACCATGCATCTTAACGAAAACCGCATAGACAATGATCTCATGCAACAAAGGCATGGGCTGGATGCGATTCCCTACCTGGAAAAGATTGGCTTCTTAGGGCCTGACTTTTTGGCTATTCATTGTGTCGTCATGTCCGAAGAGGAGATCGAGTTATTGGCACGGCGAGATGTAAAAGTGTCCTACAATCCGGTCAGCAACATGTATTTAGGCTCCGGAATCGCGCCTATGGTTCGCATGGCTGAGGCCGGTATCACGATCAGCATTGGCGTGGATGGTGCCGGCAGCAATAATTCACAAGACATGATCGAATCATTGAAAATGGCTGCGCTGTTGCAAAAAGTAGGCCATGAGGACGCGGCCGTCATTGATGCCCAAACCGTATTGGATTGGGCTACCAGGGATGCGGCAATCGTCATGGGCATGAGCGATAAAATCGGTTCCCTTGAAACGGGTAAAAAGGCTGACATGTTTGTGCTATCGCGCAATTCGGCCAAGATCGTGCCCGCCCATGACCCGGTTTCCACGCTGGTTTATTCATCCGGCCAGGAAAACGTGTCGCTGACAATGGTGGATGGCCATATTCTCATGCGCGATAACCAAATCCAACACCTGGATGAAGGAGACATTCTGCAACGCTCGCAGACGACCGCCCTGGATTTGGCTAATCGCTGCCAGTCCAATCAAAAAGTTACCCGGCATTGGCGTTGATAATCATAGTATGTATGTAGCGCAAAAAGCCTTTTTTGCGCAAGGAACAAATTAGGCAATTAATTGTACATGTAGCGCGAGCTTTCCGGCTTGCGCAATGAACAACCTGGAAAGGTTGTTCTACAGCAAGAGAGACACTATGACTCGTTTCGCAAGAAAAGTAGCCGTTGTAACCGGTGCAGCGCAAGGCATTGGGCAGGCAATCGCCCTGCGCCTGGCCGAAGAGGGGGCGCATGTGGGCCTTCTCGATATAACAAGTGTGGCCGACTCCATGAACCTTTGTCAGACTGCTACCGGTGAAACGTTTGCGGCACAGGTTGACGTCTCCGACAAAGAAAGCATTGCCGCCGCCGTGAATCAAATCATCGAAAAGTGGGGCCGGATCGACATCTGGGTCAACAATGCCGGCATATTCGACAACACCCCTCTGCCCGATTTGCAAGAGTCCACATGGGACAAAGTAGTCGATGTGAACTACAAAAGCATGTTTTTATGTGCCCAGCTCGCCACCCCATACATGAAAGCCTGCGGCTGGGGACGCATCATCAATATCGCTTCGATGGCCGCTAAGGTCGCTTTTCCCGACGAGGTGGCTTACTGCTCGACAAAAAGCGCAGTTTTGGGCCTGACCCGCGCCCTGGGAGTGGAGTTGGGTCCCCAGGGAATTACTGTCAACGCCATTTGTCCTGGTCCGATACAAACCGAAATGCTCAAGAATACCCACCAATCATTGGCCGACAAAAACAAGATGAGCCTGGCGCAGTGGGATGCTAAAATCCTGGAAACTATTCCCGTTAGACGATACGGTAAACCGGCCGATGTTGCCGCCCTGGTCGCTTTCCTGGCCTCCGATGATGCGGCTTTCATTAATTGCCAGGCGATCAATGTGGATGGCGGTATGGTTTTTTATTAAGCAGGGCAAGATTGATTGAATTCTTTGTAATGAATCTCAAAAATCTATGGCAAAAAATTTGCCAACTTTTTGTAAAACAATTATCCTATTTAATGGGAAGTGATGGAAAAGGGGTCTCCTACGCCCTCTCCTCAGCAATCACATAGAGGTTCCGTGGACGATACTGGGAAAAATCCAGCTCATCAAGTTGCTATTGTGACTGGCGCGTCGCGGGGTATTGGTCGGGCAACGGCCGTAGCCCTGGCTCGCGAAGGTCTTCATCTCATCGTTAACTTTAACCGGGATCAGGTAGGCGCCGAAAAAACCAGGCAGCTTATTGCTCAAAGCAACGGCCGCAGCACCCTGGTCCAGGCCAATGTCGGGGATATGGATCACTGCCGCAGATTGGTTGAAGAAGCCAAGAGGAACGGCCGCATCACTGTGCTGGTCAATAACGCGGCCGCATTCAGCCGCGAACATTTTTTCAACGTACCGATGGCGGAATTCGACCGTATTTTTGACGTCAATGTACGCGGTGTTTATTACCTCAGCCAACTTGTCTCCCAACACATGGCTGACCATACCGGGGGCAGCATTGTCCATATTAGCTCTATCTTAGCCCAGCAAGCTATTCCCACGCGCACCCTTTACTGCGCAAGCAAAGGGGCATTGGAAGCCTTGACCCGGGCTATGGCCCTTGACCTTGCCGCTTACGGCGTGCGCGTCAATGCCGTCATCCCAGGTTTGATCGAAACCAAAGCGATGCTCAATGGCTTTCCGAATGAAAATGCATTAAACGATATGCGGAACCACATTCCAGTTAATCGTTTTGGCAGACCGGAAGAATTAGCCAATGCGGTTTGTTTCATCGCTTCCGAAGCTGCTTCCTATATTAATGGCACAACGCTTCTGGTGGATGGTGGTCTGGGCGCGCGTGAAGCAGGTCCTGTATTACCGTAAAGTGGCAGTCACTTTGTAAGTGACTGCCACTTGTTAAGGAGGTGCAATGGCGTAAAAATATCTATTAACTATGACTTTCTTATCCGTTTTTGATGACCCGGCTCGATATACATGAATCTTGGCCGGTAACCCGAAAAACCTCTGTGATCAGGGCAATTCAGTTGTCGGATTCGTAACAGCGATTTCACAATCGCGTAATATGAGCCACCATTGGTGCGCGAAAATGATTTCGCGGTAACAGATTGTAAAATTTTGTGCGTGATAATAATTAGGAGAATAAAAGGTGATGAAGATGAAAAAGATTTATTTATTGATAATGCTCCTGCTGTTGGCTATGATATTTGCTGCTTGTGGCGGGGGTGAACCTGAACAAGAGCCTGAAAGCGCTGAACCGGCAACAGCACCGGCTGAGGAAGAAGAAGAGGAAGCACCGGCCGAAGAAGAGGAAGCGCCGGCCGAGGAAGCGGAGGCGCCGGCTGAAGAAGAGGAAGCACCGGCCGAGGAAGAGGAAGCGCCGGCTGAAGAGGCCGAAGCGCCAGCCGAGGAAATGGTTGCTCTTGGCGAAGTCTGCCCCGACCCGCTCATCATTCAGACCGACTGGTTCCCCGAAGCGGAACATGGCGCGCTCTACGAAATGATTGGTGATGATTACGAGGTGGACACTGAAATCAAAGCTGTGCGCGGCTCATTGGTCGCCTCAGGTGAAGACACCGGCATCGACATCGAAGTGCGCACCGGCGGACCGGCCATCGGTTTCCAACAGCCGATTCAGCAGATGTACGTGGAAACCGACATCTTCCTCGGCTATGTCTCATCCAATGAAGCCATTTTCGGCTCGGAAGATACACCGACCTTATCGGTCATCGCTCCTCTAGAGAAAAATCCACAGATTATCATGTGGGATCCCGAAACCTATCCCGACGTGGAAACCATCGCCGACCTCGGCCAGACCGATGCCACGATCCAGGTCTTTGCCGGCGGCACGTTCATTGATGTGTTTATCAATGAAGGCGTCGTTTCCGCCGACCAGATCGACCCCTCCTATGACGGCTCCCCTGCGCGTTGGGTGGCCGAGCAAGGTGCGGTCGCCCAGCAAGGTTTCGCCTCCGCCGAGCCTTACACCTATCTCAATGAGATCCCCGAATGGGGCAAGCCGGTTGCCTTTGAACTGATCCACGACGCCGGTTTTGAGATCTACTCCCAGGCTCTGGCCATTCGTGCCGGCGAACTGGAAGAACATCGACCCTGCCTCGAGCAGTTCGTGCCCATCGTCCAGCAAGCGACTGTCGATTATGCCACCAACCCGGAGCGGGCCAATGCCATGATCGTCGATGCGGTAGAGCAGTATGAGGACTTCTGGATCTACACCCCCGGCCTGGCCGAATACTCGATCGAGACCCAGCTTGAGTTGGGTTTGGTCGGCAACGGACCGGACGATACCATCGGCAATATGGACCTGGATCGCGTCCAGGGCGTCATCGACCAGATGGTCAACGCCGGGTTGGATGTGAACCCCGACCTGCAAGCAGCCGACATCACCACCAATGAGTTCATTGACGAAAGCATCGGACTGCCGTAGCATTTACTTGCCCGTAGGCCGGCTGTTGGGAATGGTTCTTAACCAATCCTGATGGCTGGCCTATACTCCGGTAAGTCTCAAGCCGATTAAGACAAGAAAAACCGTCCAAGAAGTGGACCTGTATGGAGGCAGTAACCAACATGAGAATATTCAATCAATCATTTAGGCGGAGCTATTTTCTGAGCACGGACAACCCAGAAAATCTGGCGGCCTGCGGGGGAGTTTGCTCATGACTGCCGGCACATCCTCAACAGCTACCAGGGATGGGGTTGCCTTGTCCTTTTCTAATGTGGGAATGACTTTTCCGGATGGGACTGAAGCCTTACGAAATGTGACGTTCGATCTGTCGCCTAATGAGTTTGTCTCCATTGTTGGGCCTTCCGGTTGCGGAAAATCTACCGTACTGCGCATCGTCGCCGGTTTCATTAAACATACAGCGGGCGATGTTTTTGTCGCCAATCGCGACCAGATCGGTTATGTCTTTCAAGACCCAACCTTAATGGAGTGGCGCACGGTGAAGGGCAACGTAGAACTCCTGGCTGAGCTGCGAAAAGTGAGTTCCACGGAGAAAGATCGCCGGACGGCCGAGTCGATTGAACTGGTCGGACTCAACGGCTTTGAGGGTCATTATCCGAAATCGTTATCCGGGGGCATGAAGATGCGGGTGTCCCTTGCCCGTACATTGACCCTCAAACCGCCTCTTTTCCTTTTCGACGAACCCTTTGGGGCCGTAGATGAGATCACCCGAGAGCACCTCAATGAGGAAACCCTCCAGTTATTCATGCGCGAAAAGTTTGCCGGATTATTCATTACCCACTCGATTTCTGAGGCGGTTTTTCTATCCACTCGCGTTCTGGTAATGTCTACCAGGCCGGGAACGCTCGTCGCTAGCTATGACGTCCCGTTCAGCTATCCAAGAAGCCCGGAGCTTCGTTTTGATGCCGATTTTGGCGAATTGAGCCGAGAAGTATCACATGCACTTCTGGAGGGCCACAAATGAGTGAATTATCAAAAACCGATGACACGATGGTCGAAGAGACGACCGAAACCGTCGCTCCTATAGAACAGAATAAGAGCAGAACAAAACACTTAAGCCAACAAATACTCCCGCCAATATTGCTAGGAGTATTGCTCATAGGGTTATGGTACTTCATTTCCTATGTCGTTCTTGATGAGGGGCGACGTTTCCTGCTGCGCCCACCGCATCAGGTGTGGCAAGTAGGATTTGCCAACTGGAACAATTTTTCTGAAATCTTGGGTGGGTTGTGGTCCAGCATGATTGTCGCTTTCATCGGCTTGACTATCGCCATTGTCGTGGGCATATCATTAGCCGTGCTCATGAGCCAGAGCAAACGCATTGAACGGGCCGTATTCCCTTATGCGGTTACCCTACAAGCGATTCCCATATTAGCCATTGTGCCGCTCATTGGATTTTGGTTTGGTTTCGGACTTAACGCCCGCGTCACGGTTTGCGTCATCATCGCCCTCTTCCCCATCATCGTCAACACATTGTTTGGTCTGCTTTCTGCCCCAAGGGGCTTACACGATCTTTTGACTTTACAGCGGGTGGACCGCCAGACCCGGTTGCGCAAGCTGATGTTTCCCGCGGCGCTTCCGGCGATCTTCGCCGGACTGC
>JANQGC010000180.1 GCA_028277515.1 Anaerolineae bacterium | reverse complement strand
GATCAAACGTAACCGAGGATTCACATCTTCGCCCCTGGAGTGCGAAATGATTTCGCGGTTACACGCTATCAAATACTACGCATCATCCAAAGCGGCGATACCGGGCAGTTCTTTCCCTTCCAGCAATTCTAAACTCGCGCCACCACCGGTGCTGACATGCGTCATCCTAGTGGTCAAATCAGCCTTACGCACGGCCGCCGCCGAATCGCCACCGCCGATCATCACCTGCGCCCCATCCTCAACCAGATCGGCTAAAATCAGAGCTAACGCATTCGTTCCATCAGCAAACCTTTCAAATTCAAAGACGCCCATCGGACCGTTCCACACCACAAGCTTTGCTCCTTGCAGTTCCTGCTTGAACAAATCCAGCGTTTCGGGACCAATATCCAGCGCCATTTGCTCGGCGCCAATACCGTCGACAGGCATCACCTTGCTGCCGGCATCGGCCGAAAACTCACCGGCAACGACTACATCAACCGGCAGCACAAGGCGCGAGGCTGCCTGGCCAAGCAATCGTTTAGCTTCTTCCACCGCATCTTGCTCGACGAGCGACGTGCCCATGTTGTGGCCCTGCGCGGCCAGAAAGGTGTTGGCCATACCCCCACCAATCAGGATTTTGTCTGCTTTCTCCAACAAGTTGTCAATTAGCTTGATTTTGTCTGAGATTTTAGCCCCACCCATGATAGCAACATAGGGGCGGGCGGGATTGCTTACTGCTGTGCCCAGGGCGTCTAGCTCCTTGCCCATCAGGAACCCGGCAACCGCCGCCCCCCCCTTGGCCTGCATCGCCCGGGCGACCCCCTCCGTGCTGGCATGCGCACGGTGTGCTGAGCCAAATGCATCATTGACATACACATCAGCCATGTCCGCCAGTTGGCCGGCTAATTGCTCATCATTCTTCTTTTCCCCTGCTTCAAAGCGCGTATTTTCCAGCAACAGCACATCACCCGGCTTTAACTCAGCTGCGGCCGCGGCCGCTTCCTCACCCACCACCTCATCAACTTTTTGCACCGGCCGGTCTAATAGCTCAGACAGGCGACCAGCGACCGGGTCCATGGCAAACTGCATATCGTCGGCCGATTTAGGCCGACCCAGGTGGGAACAAAGGATTAAGGCTGCCCCCTGATCGAGCAGATAGTTCAAGGTGGGCAGCGCCGCACGTATACGTGTGTCATCCGTGACGGTAATATCATCATTGGGATCCTTGCTGCTCAATGGCACATTAAAATCAACCCGTACCAGAACTATCTTCCCCTTGACGTCACTGTCTTTTATCGTTTTTTTATTCATATCAAACTCCTATAAAACGTAAATATATCTCATTATTTATTCAATCAGGTCGGGATCACCAGGCTCGGCCAATCGCGGGGATAGTAAGTCAAGATCTCAATGCCGCCGGCAGTGACCGCCACTGTATCTGAATGGCGAAATCCGCCAACTTCCGGATCGTAGAAGCCCGGTTCAATGGTGAAGACCATACCCTCTTGGATAATCGTCTGGTCCCCCGTGTCCAGGAATGGCCCTTCATGGTAACGTAGGCCAATCGCATGGCCGGTATGGTGCTTCCAATATGGCATCAATCCGTGCTGCTCGTAATAAGCACGCACGGCCGTATCCACCTGTGAGCAAGTAATGCCCGGCTTGATCGCATCAAAAGCCACCTCTTGCGCCGTCCTAGCATGGTGAAACAGCTCTTTTTGCCGTTGATTCGGCTCGCCGACAAACATTGTCCGCTCCAGTTCCGAGTTATACCCCCACATCGGACAACCCGCCCCGGTGACGAGCACATCTCCCGGCTGGAAGGTAATATTATTGGCCAGGGCGTGGGGAATGGCTGCTGCACGGCCGATTTGCCCCCGATAACCGGCGCTGGGTCCATTGTTCCACATATCCTGCGAGCGGTACAGCGGGCCAATCGTGTCTAACATGGTCAGCGTTGCTTCCTGGCTCGCCCGGAGGCTGACCGACGATTCAGTTTCGCCGACGGCCGTATAGCGTTGCAAAAGCGTATGCGCCAGGTGCGCCCATTTGCAGCTTTCCCGTATCAACGCGATTTCGGCCGTGCTCTTCTGCGCCTGCATACGGTTGATCTGCCCCTGAAAATTAACAACTTCCATGCCGGTCAGCTCATCCAGCATAGGTCCTTCATAGCCAAATATCCAGGGGTAACCATTCATGTCCGCGCCCAACCCTTCATTAGGCTGGAGCATATCCATATCAACCAGGAGTTGCTTCAACAGGTTCATCGGGTGGGGGTCGCCGGGATACTCTTTGTAGTGCGCCACCCTATCTAGCCGGGATTCCTGCCGGGCATGTTCAACCTCCAATCGGGGTACAAGCATGGCCGTCTCACCCGACGCGCTAAGCACAAAAGCTATTGGACGTTCTGTAGGAATGAATGCAAAACCGCTGAAGTAGAGGACATTGATGTTGTCAAACAGCAAGACGCCACGCAAGTTTTCGTTTCTTATAGAGCGCAACAGCCGGGTTAATCTCTTTTGGAATTCTTCTGGCGTAATGCGGATTGTGTAATTCATCAAAATTGGTTGGGCACGCAAATCACTTCAGTGACATCAAGCCGGAAATTGTCACCAAAACCATTGATCTGTTTCAAGTTCTGTATCGTGGTTCCGCATTTTCGGGCAATGGAAGAAAGCGTATCTCCTTCTTCCACAATGTAAGGTGTTGTACCAGGACAGTAAGCCGGGTTGGCAACCGGCAAAGGGATCACATCACCCGGCACAATGTCTGTAGCATCAATACCGTAGCGAGCCATCAAAGCGATGGTCGTATTGCGTTTGGTGGTGATGCCGTAAAGGGTGTCCCCTTGAACGACCTGGTAATTTTCAAATAACACTTGCGGGGGTCGCGGGACGGCCGTTGGGGGGATCGTCGCCGGAAGAGGCGTCGCCGGAAGAGGCGTTGGCAGAATGGGCGTCACCGGGATAGGTGTTGGGTCAATTGGCGTGACCGGAATGACGGTCACTTCACCATCCCCGCCGCCCTGCCCATTATCAGGCAATACAGTCACCTCAGGCAAGGCAGGCTGCTGCACTTCAGGTGTTTCCAACAAGGTTACAATCTGATCAGGCTCACTCTCCACTTTTATCTCCTCCCCATCGATCACAACAGTATAAGTTCCTTCAGGAAACTCAGGACGTGTTAAAATAAAAAAGTAGGCAAGCGCAGCCGTTACGGCCAGAATAATGGCCATCAGCATAATGAGGATTATTACTTTTGCATCTGCGCGTGAGAACATAGGGCTGCTCACTTATAATTGCGATGCGGATTATGTTACACTTGCCTTGGCATTATGGCAAGTAGCATCATGGGAGAAAATCATGCTATATAACCGAGAAAAACAGGAAGAGCTGGAAGCTAAAGTAATCGCATCATATGCTTTGAAAAGTGCTAATTCGCGCGGCCGTGTATATGAAGAACCCGAATCGGCCACCCGCACCGCTTTCGAGCGCGACCGCGACCGCATCATTCACACCACCGCCTTTCGCCGCCTGGAGTATAAAACCCAGGTATTCGTCTTCTACGAAGGGGATCATTATCGTACCCGGCTGACCCACACTTTAGAGGTTGCCCAGCTAGGCCGTTCTATAGCGCGTGGCTTGGGTGCCAATGTTTTGTTAACCGAGGCGATCTGCCTGGCCCATGACCTGGGCCATGCTCCTTTTGGCCATGCCGGGGAACATATTCTCGATAAATTGATGGGTGACCATGGCGGTTTTAACCACAATACGCAGAGCTACCGTGTCGTCACCGAACTGGAACAGCGTTATCCGCATTTTCCGGGATTAAACCTCACTTACGAAACGCGAGCCGGGATCATCAAGCATGAGACTGATTACGACAGCAGCGACGCCACGGACTATGAACCCCAAAAACGGGCTTCATTAGAAGCCCAGATCGCTAATCTAGCCGACGAAATCGCCTATAATGCCCACGATCTTGATGATGGTATTCGTGCCGGGCTTTTCTCACTTCGCGATTTGGAAGAGCTAGAGATTTGGCGCGAATTGACGGAGATTGCTGGTTGGCAGCTCGGCCAGGAATTTTCACAGATCATTCGCAACGAAATCATACGCGAGTTGATCGGCCAATCCGTTGTTGATGTGCTCACCCAAACGGACGCCAATATTAAAGAAGCGCAATTGGACACCCCTGAAAAAATCCAGACCCATCCCAAAAATGTTGTGGGTTATTCCAAGGAATTTGGGGTCAAAGTGCGTGATCTGAAGAAGTTTCTCTTCGAGCGCATGTATCGCCACTACCGGTTGGTGCGGATGCAGGAAAAGGCAGAGCGTTTTATTACCGACATGTTCCAGGCATATGTTAAGGAACCGGATATGCTGCCTACGGAAGTGCAAGAGAAACTGTCTGACCGGGATCTGCCTCAAACAATCGCCGATTACATCGCCGGCATGACCGACC
>JANQGC010000099.1 GCA_028277515.1 Anaerolineae bacterium | reverse complement strand
GGAAGCGACGGTCGATGGCACACCAGAGGCGACAGTTGAAGGCACGCCCGATCCGGAAGACGAAGCCAGCCCTACGCCGGAACAACCCTCTTATTCGACGAGTATCACCAATATCACGTTGGTAGACGGCCGTTATTACGTCGATTTCGTCACCAGCGGTTTCACGGCTCAGGTTCCCGGACGCCATGTTCATTTCTTTTTTGATACCGTATCCCAGGCTAATGCCGGCATGCCCGGCAGCGGTCCCTGGAAGCTGTATGGCGGATCTTCACCCTTCACGGAATATGCAGAATCCGATAAGTACCTCGAGCCATCATCCATGTGTATCCTGGTGGCCAATGAAGATCATTCGATCATTCCCGGAACGGGCAATTGCTTCCCACTGCCATAGCCGCGAATTCCCAATCGACCTTAGTTTGTAGTTGCCGCTTTAGCGGTATAATATAATGTCGTAATGTGATTAGCGATTGCGACAGCGAAAGCGATCAGATAGAGATTTAACGGAGCGCTTATATGTCAAAAGCGAGTTGGATCGGCCAAACATTGGGCGGCCGGTATGAAATTCAGGAATTACTGGGGCAAGGTGGAATGTCGGCCGTCTACAAAGCCAACGATCCCAATTTGCGACGTGTCGTCGCCGTCAAGCTGATTCATTCCCATCTCTCCAACAATGAAGAGTTTGTGCGCCGCTTTGAAGAAGAAGCAGCAGCCGTCGCTCAACTACGGCATCCCAATTTGATCCAGGTGTATGACTTTAACAACGACGATGATACCTATTTCATTGTGTTCGAGTTCGTGCCCGGGGAAACGATCCAGGCCCGCTTGAAACGGATGCAAAAAGCGGGCAGAAATATGGATGTGGCCGAAGCGGTGGATATCGCCGCTAAATCGGCCGACGGCCTGCAATATGCTCACGTCAAGGGTCTCATTCACCGCGACATCAAACCGGCCAATATCATCTTAAACGTTCTTGGCCAGCCGATCATAACCGATTTCGGTATTGCCAAGATCATGGGTGGCACGCAGCATACCGCTACGGGAGCCGTCCTGGGCACCGCCCGTTACATGTCCCCTGAACAAATTAAAGGGGAACGCATCGACCCACGCACCGATATATATTCCCTTGGTGTCACCCTGTTTGAAATGCTGGGCGGCCGGCCACCGTTTGAATCAGACTCGGCCATGACCCTCATGATGATGCACATGACCGATCCGGTACCCGATCTGCGCGATTTACGCTCGGACATGCCCGCGGAACTGGTCAATATCGTCAATAAATCCCTGGCCAAGAATCACACGGATCGCTATGAAACGGCCGGCGCATTCGCCCATGCCTTACGCAATTACCGGTCAGACGCGCCAACTGCCGGGGTTACAATCATGGAAACCGGGCCGAAACCGGTCTCTGACCCAGGGGCGACGGTGCTAGAAAGTGCGGCTGCTGCCGGTGCCGCTGCTGCTGCCACAGGTTCCGACAGTGGCGCTGCCCGGGCCGTCGTCAGCGACACCGGTCCAACAACCGCTCCCCCACCCCCACCTCCTTCGCAACCGGCCTCAACAGCGCCGGCTGCCGGGAGTTCCGGGGATCGGCCAGCCTGGCTCTATGTTGCCGGCGGGGTGGCTGTCGTTCTACTGCTGGCCCTGGGCATTTGGGCTATTTTCCTGCGAGATTCCGGAGGGGGCGATGGTTCGGAAATTGCCGGAGAGCTAACACCAGAAACCACACCGGTTGTCATTGCCACGGAAGCGCCAACAGAGGAAGCCGCCGCGACAGATGAACCGGCGGCAACAGATGAACCGGCACCCACGGAGGAGCCGACAGAAGAACCGGCCACGGCAACGGTTGAACCCCTGCCGGAAGGTCCGCAAGGCAGCGTGCAATCAGTAGAAGGTACGGTCATTCTTTATGACACCGATGGCCAGCAAAGTCCTGTCGATGAAAATTCCATTATCAGCAGCGGCACACAACTGGTAACGGACGCCAACAGCCAGGTCACCTTTACGCTTGATGATGAGAGCATCATTCAAATTGCCGGCCTCAGCGACGCTATGGTTGAAAATATCGCCAGCGATCCCCAGGACCCGACCCAGGAAACGCTCTTCCGCCTGTTTGATGGCAACATGCTGCTGCGCCAACCTATAACTGGGAACGCTTTGACGATTACCGACCGGGATGGCAATGTGCTGGGCACGCTGCAGGATAGCAGTGTCGCCGCCAGGAGAGGCTCACTTTCGCGACGCCTCCTGCAAACGGCCGATCAAGGGGTGATGTCTGTTTCAGTCACAAATGAGGGCGCGCGAGTCTCTTGTTTTGCCGGAGACTGCTTCCTGGATGAGCGCCAACCCCTTCCCCCCGGGCAGGAAGTCATCATTAATCTTGATAGCGGAGAAGTGGTGCAAGAAATGGATATCAATCGCCGCTCTGGAAGTTTCATCCTGTGGGACGAAGCATGCGATGGTTGTTTAGACCCGTTGGCCATTCCGGAGCCGCAACCCACAGCACTACCAACGGATGAGCCGACCGATGTCCCGCCAACCCCGACGACACCACCTGAGCCAACGGCCACCGATGAGCCGGTCGAGCAGGAATTGTCGGTGCGCATCAACGGCATCACGCTGGATGGCGGCACGTATGTTGTTAATTACGAAACCTTTGGCTACACGGAGACGCTGCCGGGCATGCATGTGCACTTTTACTTCGACACCGTGTCCGAGGCCAACGCCGGCTCACCGGGCAGCGGTCCCTGGATCTTGTATGGCGGGCCGCGGCCGTTCCGAGGCTATAGTGAGAGTGACCGGCCGGCTGCCGCAAGCTCAATGTGTGCTCGCGTAGCCAATGCCGATCATTCGATCATTTTCGGCAGCGGTAATTGTTATCCGCTGCCCTAGGAACAAATTCAGATTGGTCCAATCTTAAAGATTGGACCAATTTTTTCCTGACATGACCCACGTAAAACTCGCCTCCTCCATCCTTGCCGCTGATTTCAGCCAACTCGGTGCACAAGTCGAAGAAGCGTTGCTGGCCGGTGCGGAGCACATCCATGTCGATGTCATGGACGGCCATTTTGTACCCAATATTTCCTACGGTCCGATCATGGTGCGCACGGTTCGGCCGATCGCCGATCAGTTTGGAGCCATTGTCGATGTGCATCTGATGATCGAAGAACCGGATCGCTACCTGGCCGACTTCGCCCACGCCGGCGCGGACATTCTCACCGTGCACGTGGAAACCTGCCCCCATCTGCACCGCACGGTACAGGCCATCCGTGAATCGGGCGTCAAACCGGGGGTCACCCTCAACCCGGCTACACCATTGATCACCTTACAAGAGATTCTGCCCGATGTTGACCTGGTTTTGATCATGTCCGTCAATCCCGGCTTCGGTGGCCAATCCTATATCCTCCGCAGCACGGATAAGATCCGCCGGTTGCGGGCGATGCTGGATGAGATTGGCTCCACGGCCGATTTGCAGGTTGACGGGGGGATCGACACCGGCAACGCTGCCATGATCGCCGCTGCCGGGGCCAACAACCTCGTCGCAGGCAGCGCCATCTTCCGCGGCCAGGGAAGCATCGGCGAAAATATCGCCGCTCTCCGCAAGGTGCTCAAAGAAGTTACAAGTGAGTCAGTGGCCAGTGATGTAATCAAACAATAGGTTGCTATTCAACAGCAAATAAAAATGCCCCTGCCCTTTGATTGGGTTGAATACAGATCGCGGGATGCTTCGGGCTTTGAATTCCCCAAAGGAGAAAGGGACCAATTTATCTTCCGTACCGTGGAATAAGTGGACCGGCATACTGATCTCGCTCAACGCGAAACCCCACGATTTATAATTTAAAATTGATTCTTCGGCAACGGCTTTCGTACCCTGCCGGAAAGATTCTCTTGCGTCAAGGATCAACAGGCGGCCGACCCAATCTTGCTCAATTAGCTTTCGATCCGGTTCAGAAATGGCATCGCCAAATAGTTTAGCGAATTGGGGACCATTTTCGATACGATGAAGGCGGTAGGCCATGTAAGCGAAAGGCGGGCGCAGAAAGAGTGCCGGCAGGTAGCTGCCCAACGTTGAAAAGATCCGGTCTACTCTGCTCAGCTCCTGGCGAGAGGCGGCATCCGTCCATTTAGGCGCAGAGCCACCGATATCGAGCACAATTTCAAGTCTTTCTGGGATGGCGTGTGCGCAGGCCAGGGCGAATGGCCCGCCACCGGAAACACCGATCACCCCGAAGGTGTCCAGTCCCAAATTGTCTGCCATAGTCACTATTTCAGAAGGCCAATCGAGAAAACGATATCTGGTCTGCGGATCTGATTCGCCGAATCCGGGCCGGTCTGGGGCGAGGATGCGAAAGCCATGTGTTTTTGCGCTTTCATGCAGGGCGATGGCCTCGATCCGGCTGCCGGGTAGGCCGTGAAAAAAGAAGATTGGAAGGCCGTTCGGTTGCCCCAGATCGAGATATGCGAGGGAACGGCCGGTTGCTACTTCAATTTCTCGTGTATCTTTTAAAACCCGTTCAATAGTTACTGTTTTCATACGGGTTCCAACGGCCGGTGTGGCTGCGGTGGAAGCTGTACCGTAATACGATCGCCCTGCCTGACTATTCCGCTTCGTAGCACAATGGCCATAATGCCGGCCTTACGGATCAGATTTCCTTTTTCATCCCGGTCCAGGACGGCCGACATCAAACCTTGCTGGAAACCATCCAACTGCACACATGGATTGCGCAGCCCGGTCACCTGGATCACAGCGTGTGGGCCAAGATGTAAGACCGTTTCCGTGGGCAAAGCCAACAGATCGATTTCGGCCGTGGTAATATTTTCACCCATCGCTCCCGGTGTGACGGCAAACCCCTGTTCTTGCAAATCTTTAATCAACTCCAGGTGAATCAAATGCACCTGTCTTAAATTTGGCTGGGTAGGATCTTGACGAACCCGCGAACGGTGCTTAACAGTGACCCCGCGATGGGCATCTCCTTCCACACCTTCCCCTTCAACCAGGAAAACAGATCCGGCGGTTTGCTTTGAAAATTCGTGTTTTTGACTTTTACTGACAGCGTACACAATGCCCATTGTCGTCCTCTAAAACCACCGTAATTACTTCGTTTGCCACCAAATCTTGGGCAGTCTGCGCAGTTTACCCCACTTACCGACGTAGGCACGGCGGCTGAACACATCGTAATCATGGGCTTCAATGTCATGCAAAATTGCCCGGTAAAATTCGGCCGCCGAAGCGATCGCGAAACGGCCGTCAGGGTGCAGCATCCGGATCCCAGGCCATGCCTCATCATAGATCTGGCGTGTGCGGGCGATCTGGAACTGCATAAAATTGCGCCAGCGCCGGCCATACTCACCGGTCTCAACGCCGTGAGCGATATCTTGATCGCTCAGCCCAAAGAGGCATAGTTCATCCTGCGGCAGATAGACACGATTGCGCCGCCAATCCTCGGCGACGTCACGCAGTACATTGGTCAGTTGTAAAGCAACACCCAACTTCACAGCATATCGCACCGCATCTTCACTATTATACCCGGTAATATGCATACTCATCAGCCCTACCGTAGAAGCAACCCCGTAACAATACGTTGATAAATCTGCAAAATTGTCGTACCGATTCTGATAGAGATCGCGGGCAACGCCGTCGATTAACTGCTCAGCATACCGTTGCGGTACGGCGTAATGTGCACGCACATCAGCCCAGGCCACAGCCACCAGTTCATGTTCCGGTGGATGCCAGCTAAGCGCCCGTTCGCGCCATAATCGCATGACGGCCGAAGCGTCCGACCCCATACCATCCACAATATCATCCGTGGTACGGCAGAAGGCGTATAAAGCGCGGATAGCGCGGCGCACTTCAGGACGCATCAAACCGGAAGCCATGTAAAAGGAGCGGCTGTGTTCGGCCGTCATGATTTTACAATGCTCGTAGGCGGCAGCCAGGAGATCACTGTCTTTGTGATTGACTTCAACGACCGGCTGGACCGATTGCCACGCCTCATTGGCCATACGTAAGAGGGTATTTTCCCAGGTGTCATTAATGATGACGGTCATAGCTACTTCTCCAATCTGCAACCTGGTTTTCGGCTGGCGACAATAAGAGCAAATAAATGATAACCAGGTTCCTCAAATAATAACTGAATGTAAATATTTTGTCAAGTATTTGTACAATAATTGTTAATATGTTGGTTTATTGAAAATTGGCATCTTTTTAATGGACAAGATACTCTCTAAGAACTAAACACATTGAGGAATGGTAAAATGAAAATAGGCGTTGTCATTAATCATGCAGAAGACACAGATTCCGGCCTTGCTCCTTCCTATACCCATTTACGTGAGTTGGCACAAACGGCCGATGAAGGCGGGTTGGATTCAATCTGGATCTATGATCATCTCATCTTTCGCTTTGAGCAAGAAGGGGAACTTAAAACGGGAGGTATCTGGGAGGGCTGGAGCATGCTCTGTGCTCTGGCCGAGGCGACTCAACGTGCAGAGTTGGGAACCGTGGTCTTGTGCAATCCCTTTCGCAATCCGGCGCTGATGGCCAAGATGGCCCATACCGTGGACGAGATCAGCGACGGCCGCCTGATCCTTGGCCTGGGCGCGGGCTGGCACAAACCGGAGTTCGACGCCTTCGGCTTCCCTTTTGATAATAGAGTTGGCCGCTTTGCGGAGGCGCTGCAGATCATTCAGCCTCTGCTGCGCGGCGAACAAATCACCTTCAATGGTGACCATTACCGGGTGCAAGACTGTCTGATCACCCCCTTAGGCCCGCGGCCGCAGGGTATCCCGATCATGGTTGGCGCATTCGGTCCGCGCATGATGCGCCTGACCGCCCGATATGCCGACCAATGGAACACCGCCTGGTACGGCCGTGCGGCCGATTTGGCCGAAGCAAAAGAGAAGATGAAAAAAGCGTGCGCCGATGTTGGCCGCGACATCAACAGCCTGGGCATGACCGTCGGTGTGGAGAGCACCTTCCCCGATCTCGGAGCGGCAGATGCACGCCTCGAACATCCGCTCAGCGGATCGCCCGAAGCCCTGGCCCAATCTTTCCATGAATTTGCAGCCGCCGGCGCGGAGCACTTGATATTGACTCACGAACCGAGAACGACGGCCGCATTGGAGCGGATTGTGGAGGGGGTGCGACTAT
>JANQGC010000065.1 GCA_028277515.1 Anaerolineae bacterium | reverse complement strand
ATAAATGGGTAAACGTAACCGAGGATTCCATTCCTCGTTACTAGAGCGCGAAATGGATTTCGCGGTTACGAGGTTTACCCATTTAAATAAACAAGATTCATAAGCGGTTACTACCAACTGTCCGAAGTTACAAAACGACGCGCTAGCAGGATAATCAAGCCCAGGATAACGAAAAGAAGACCCAATGCTCCGGCGTAAAGAAGGGGTGGGGCGATGAAGGCGCCCGATTCGGGTAATGTTACCGGGGGATCATCTTGTTGAGGTTGCACTTCGATGATGCAAAAATTTATACTGGAAACATCCGGTTCATCGGCCGTCAGTTCGACATTGATGGTTTGCTGCGAGGTGATGCGCCAATTCGTGCCCGGGACCACGGTGACCTGCCAAAATCCTAGAATGGCCGTTGTGTGCGTGAAGGAACCGTCAGGTTCGGTGGTGTAGGTGAAGAAATCGCCTGAATCGTCGTTGATAATCTCCAAAGGGATATTGCCCAGGCGTTCTTCTCCCTCATCGGCGCAGAGGCCGTTGTCGTTGGCATCCCGGAAAACCGTCCCACTAATGGAGCCGGTTTGATCCTGTCCCAAAGCAGGATAAGCCATGATAGGTATGAGTGATAGGTTAAGGATAAGGATGAATAAGCTTTTTATTTTTTTCATGTGATCCTTCCTCGACTGGTTCAGGTGCTATCCACAGGATGGGCAATGACCACTAACCGGTGACTGTTACTGCTATTTGGCCAGCAGGTCACAATGGTCATTCTTTCATCATCCGTCGATGAGATATAACGCGCGTTGTGCAGGCGTTCACGTAACGGTGCGCCTCTTTCAAGCAAAAAATCTCGCCCTGTAACCTTATAATAATAATCCTGATCATTGGTTTTGATGATGATCTCGGCTCCAAGCGGCAAATCTACTAAATTTTGAAATATGGCGCCGTGAATGTTGTTGTGGCCATTAAGTACGGTATTCCCCGGTTGGCCGAACGGCGCGCTGGTATTATGCCAACCGGCGGCATATTGGTCAGGAACCCCCCACTGTTGGTGTCCTGCCCGGCCGTTTTCAACGATCGGTTCTAATCCAACGGAAACCACAGGCGCGTCCACGCCGATGTCTGGAATGATCATGCGCATGACATTGGATTCTGTTTCAGCGGTTGTTATGGGGATGTGATTGCCTGTATCTGATGGCTGTTGGGACAGTTCGACGCCGTTTTCTTTGCTCAAATCGGGGTCCGGATTTGTTTGATGGCTGCCTGGATTAATTGTTGATGATAATTCGGGAGGAGAGACGGCCGTCGGCGTGGGAAAGTAGGGTGAAAGGGCGGGAAATGCGTTCAAATCAATTCCTGCAACGCTGGTTTGAGCGCCGATTTGAAACGCTTCATTTGAGGGAACAGGGAGGGGATTGAGCCAGGTGAACAGGACCGCGAACAAGAGCAGAATGCCCACAAAGAGAAAAGATGCGCCCAATAAAGTTAACAACCAACCTTTAATTTTCATCTGCCACCACAAAATCGCTATGGCAGCATTATAGCACGGGTTAAAGATTTTCTTCCAGGAAGCGGGTCATTGTTGTGTATAGATGATGCCTGGTGTTTTTCCCTTCTTTAACGGAATGGGTGCGGTTGGGATAGGACATCATTGAAAATTGTTTGTTTTGTTTGATCAGTTCGTTGACCAGGGCTTCATGGCATTGGTAATGTACATTGTCATCGGCCGTGCCGTGAATGATCATTAGATTGCCCTCTAATCGGCCGGCGAAGTGGATCGGCGATCCGTTTTTATAACCTTCTTCGTTGTCATCCGGCAATCCCTGGTACCGCTCCTGATAGATCGTGTCGTAATAGCGCAGGTCGCTGACTGCGGCTATGGCGATGCCCGTTTTGTAGATGTCGGGATATTTGAACATCAAATTTAGAGTCATCGTCCCCCCGCCGCTCCAACCCCAAACGGCGATGCGCCGGTGATCGATGTAAGGCCATTGCCGGATGATGGCCTGAGCGGCCGCCGCCTGGGAATCGGTAGTCATGATGCCTACCTGGCGGTATACTTGCTTGCGCCAGGACCGGCCGCGTGGGGCTGGTGTGCCTTTATTATCAATGCTGATAATTAAATATCCCCTCTGGGCCAGCATATGGTGCCAAAGCCCGGCTTTGTCGGGAAAGACGTCGATCACGGTTTGCCCCGCCGGTTCGCCATACACAAAAAAGAGAGTGGGATATTGCCGGCTGGGATCGAAATCGGCCGGCTTAATGCACCAGCCATCCAGGAGCGTCCCATCACCGGGATCAATGCGGAAAAATTCGGTTTGGGGCAGCGCAATTTCAGCCACGACTTGCCGCAGATCCTGATTGTTTTCCAGGGTACGTATCCTTTGGTGGTCGGGTAATGAAATTAAGGAAATGACCGGGGGCTGATTTTTGTTGGAATAGGTGTGAAAGGCATATTTGCCGGTTTTCGATACCTGGTAGGAATGATAGCCAGGCTGATCCTCCGGGCTGAGCCGCCGCACATTACCGCTTCCATCCAACCCGGCGTTGAACAGATAGCGTTGCCCGGGATTGTCCGGGCTGGCGATGAAATAAATTAAATTGCCGGCTTCGTCCACTTTTTGGATGGAAACGATGTCGAAATCGCCGGGAGTGAGTAAGGTCACTTCACGGCCGTCACGTGACACGCGGTAGGCATGCCGCCAGCCATCTCGATCGCTGATCCAGATGAAGGAACGGCCGTCTTCCAACCATTTCAAATCCCTGTGGGCATCGATCCAGGCCTCATCTTCTTCTAGCAGTATGGTTTTTGACTCGCCGCTCACCCGGTCGACGAGCAGCACCCGGTTGCGGTTTTGCAGCCGGTTGAACTGCTGGATGACCAGTTCGTCGGAACCGGCCGCCCATTCCATTCTGGGTAGGTAATAATCGTTGGCTTCCTCCGGCACGTCCATCCAGGTCGTTGATCCGCCGGCAGCCGGAACGACCCCAATGCGGCAGTCGGAATTTTGCGTGCCCGCTTTGGGATAGGGGATGGGGATCAGCTCTGGATAGAGGGAATCCGTATTGTTGATCATATAGAAGGTTTTAATTGCTTCGGTGTTGAACTGCCAGTAGGCAATAGATTGGCTGTCGGGACTCCAGGCGAACCCATCCCGCAAATGGAACTCTTCTTCATACACCCAGTCCGCGGTCCCGTTAATGATATGTTTTGCTCCATCATCTGTGAGTTGGCGAATGCTGTAGCTGCCTAATGCTTGCACGTAGAGGTTATTTTGGCTCAAATAGGCGATTGATCGGTTGTCCGGCGAAAATTTGGCGAACATCAACGATTTTTTTTGCTCATCACGGCCGATTTGTTTTAAGTGGCCACTTTCCAGGTTCAAATGCCAATAATCACCGCGCGTATTCTGCCGCCACACCCGCTGCCCATTGGTGAAGATGAGCAGATGCTTCTTGTCGTCTGACCAATGATAATCTTCAATGACAAGCGGCTTCTCTTGCCCATCAACCTGTAGTAGATCCCTGGACACCAGTATGTGCCGGTCCCCGGTTTGAATGTCATAGCGAATGATCTCTTTAATTTTTTCATCATCTTCGGCCGGTTCCAGGGTCGTATAACCAAGGTCATCTTCCAGCCAGCGCGCCGGACCAAACGGCTTCTTATCAAAATCTTTGGTTGTGAATAGTCGATCGAGGGTCAGCCTGGTGGGTTTGTCACTCATAATCCGATGACGACATCATCAATGAAACAATATTTCCAATCTTCACCTTGCTCGCCCGATTGGATGATCGGATGGCTGTTTTCTTGATAATGGCGGCGGGCGTGGGTATTGGGTGAATTATCACAGCAACCGATATGGCCACAGGTGAGACAGACCCGCAGGTGAACCCACCAGCCACCGACCTTTAAGCACTCTTCACAGCCTTCGATTTGAGCCGGATCAGGCCGGGAAACTAAAATTTGATCGGCATGGGTGCATTTATTCATATTTTCTCCTGATCTGTAGAACAAACATTCCTGTTTGTTCATCTGCAAGCTTGAAAGCGTGCGCTACCTGTAGAACAACCTTTCCAGGTTGTTCCAGCCGCAAGCTAGAAAGCATGCGTTACTTGTAGAACGAACTTTCCAGGTTGTTCATCTGCGCCCGCAAACAAAAATGTTTACCGTACGGCACGGGCACGGCCGTGACACTGTTTGTATTTTTTGCCGCTGCCACAGGGGCAGGGATCATTTCGGCCGACTTTTTCAACGACTTTTTGCTTCTCGCTACCCTCACTGTTCAGGATAGTCATAACCTCATCAGCATAACGGCCCTGTCGCAATAATTCGGCCATGATGCGCATCGGCCGGTCAACATGCGAGAAGAAATGTTTATAGCCGGCGCAGAGATAATTCAGCCCTTCCTGCCCGTCAGGTGTTTTTATAAAACGGTTGCGCGGGCAACCGCCGTTGCATGCGAAGCGTACCGGGCATTGGAGGCAATAGTCGGGCAGTGTGTCCCGCTTATCATTACCGAACTTACGCTGTTGGTCTGAGGCGACCAGGGTGATCATATGCTCTTCTTTGATGTTGCCCAAAAAATAATCAGGTTCAACAAAGTGGTCGCATGAATATAAATCCCCATTGTGTTCCAGGGCCAGAGCATCACCACAAGTCTCGCGATGGATGCAAATCGAGGCTCCCTGGCCCAGCCAGGAACCTAGAGCGGAGTCGAACAATTGCACAAAGACACGGCCGACGTCACGCGTTACCCATTCATCAAAAATAGTGGACAGAAACGTGCCCCACTGCTCGGCCGTGACTGAGCGTTCTGTCACCAGGCTGCCGGTTGTGGTATATAACGGCCGTTTAGAACTTTTTGCAATCGACAATTCAATCCTTGATTCCCCGGCAGGGGTTTGCTCCACAGATTCGGCCGCCACTTTTTCCAAGAGATCAGGGCCGTAATCTCCCCATCCCACATTGGCGATGGGTAAAAGTTCCGGCGTAGCCCGCTCAATGATCGGTATAAACTGCATAAATTGGGTCCCAACCTCGTCGCGGAAGAAGCGATATACATCAAGCGGATGGTCGGCATTGGCAGCGTGAACAGTGCTGAGGATGTTAAACTCAACCTCATGCTTTTGCAGCAGTCGGGCGGCCGCAAACACCTGGTCAAATGTGCCATCGCCTCCTTTATCGACCCGGAATGCATCATGCATTTCTTGGGGACCATCCAGCGATAGGCCGACCAGAAAATCATGCTCATGAAAAAATTGGCACCATTCATCGTCTAGCTTGGTGCCGTTGGTCTGAATGGTGTGATTAATTTTTTTACTTCCAGCCGCTTCCTGGGCGACGGACATGACCCGTTTGAAGAAATCTAGCCCCATAAGGGTTGGTTCTCCGCCCTGCCAGGCCAGGACAACTTCCGGCGTGCGGTGGGACTCAATGAGTTGCCGGACGTAGGTTTCCATCACTTCTTCCGACATGCGGAAGGGGCTGCCGGGATAAAGAGCTTCCTTGGAAAGGAAAAAGCAGTATTTGCAATCCAGGTTGCAGATAGCACCGGTTGGTTTGGCCATAACGTGGAAGGAAGGTGGCGCATTTAGGGGGCGTGTTAGAGGTATATTCATGGCAACTATAGTAGCGCGATTCTTCTTTTTGGTCCAAAAGGGTAGGTTTAAAATGAAAGATGCCAACTTTTTTCAAGTTGGCATCATATTTCCGGGATCTTGGAGGAGAATTAATAACCCGGAGGAGGAGATGCTGCTTCTTTGTATTGGATGATCGAGACCATGGCCCCTTGGGGATCCTGGATAACGGCAAGGCTTCCGACCTCACCTGCTGGTGTGACCGGGACGACTACCGAACCACCGAGTTCTTCTACCCTGGCGGCAGCCGCATTGATATCATCTACGAGGAAGTATGTTGTCCAATTATTGGGAACCGGTCCCCATGAATCGTCAATAGCCATCATGCCTGCTTGCACACGGCCGTCGGCAGAAACCGCTTGATAATTGTTTTGGTCCGCCTCATAAGTCCAACCAAAAACTTTTTGGTAGAAATCTTTGGCCTGATCTAATTCCCTGGTTTGTAATTCATTCCAGGTGAGAGTGTTGGGGATATTCACCAGTTGGGCGCCTGTATGGGTACCTGCCTGCCAGACACCAAACACCGCTCCACTGGGATCAGTGGCCATAATCATCCGCCCGGAGTCCATCACATCCATCGGAGGAAAGAGCAGCTGGCCGCCTGCTTCGCTGATCTTCGCGGCAATGGCATCAACATCACTATGGTTCACATAAGAGGACCAATTGGGCGGTACGCCTTGTTCTGCCATATCTGGAGGTAAGGGACCCATCCCGGCAACTTGATAGCCTTTAATTTGGCAAAATGTGTAAGGCATACTTTGATCGGTGGGCACATCGACAAATTCCCAGCCGAATAAACCGCCATAAAATTTCTTCGCGCCTTCCACATCCGTGGTCGCCAGATCGACCCAACTAAATACGCCGTCGGGGTATTTGTTTACGACTTGCATATGATTTTCTCCTTTTGAAAATTAATAATTGACTGCTGCAGTGACTGTCACATTACTTACAACCACTAAGACGGGCACAGTATAGCACAATTAGAACATATGGTCTAGTTACTTATCTTAAAAAATCAGGGACCTATGTATTTTTTAAGGTTGTGGCGAAAGAGATGAAATGCGCCGCTATTTCAGGATAATCGTCTGGTCAACCGGTGGGAGCTGATCTTTCTTGTGAGAAATGATGAGGGTGGAACGGCCGTTCATGAATGGTTCTAATCCGGCCCAAACTTTTTTCTCTGTCGTAGCGTCCAGGTTGGCCGTCGCTTCATCCAGGATAAGAATGGGCGCATCTTTCAGAACCGCACGGGCGATAGCCAGGCGCTGCCTTTCGCCGCCGCTGAGCAGGTAGCCATTTTCCCCAATCCAGGTGTCATATCCCTGGGGCAAACCCTGGATGAATGCATCAATTTGGGCAATGCGGCAGGCCTGTACCAAGGCCTCATCGTCGGCAT
>JANQGC010000304.1 GCA_028277515.1 Anaerolineae bacterium | reverse complement strand
TGCAGCAGCGCATCGGCAAAAGTAAGATCGACGCCGGATACATTTTGATTGCCGGCGAGGAAATAGCCATCAGGATCGCTTTGTTGGCCGTCAAGGTCGAAGGCGGCATACGATTCATCGTCCTGGCCATTGAAAAAGACCAACACCAAACCATCAAGAGTGGTATTACCCTGACCGCCATCGTAAAGTTCAACAAATTCGGCCGTATCGGAGGCAGGTGTTAGCGCATCAACTTCATTAATGAAGATAGACGATGAGCCCGGATTGAAGATAGGAGCGGATCGCACCGATTGCCAAGCCGTTCCGGTCATGAACATTGCCCCAGTTAAGGACACCAGGAGTGCAAGAAGCCGCATTAAATATTTTTTACCCAAGTTTTCTTGATCCCCTTAGCAGGCCGGCAAGGCCGAGTGCATAGAAAATTCCACTTATACTGTGCGAAAATCATAGGCTAAAAGAGGATTATTGGCAAGCTAAATCATAAGTTATGGTGGCTGAAAAAGTTGTTTATTTACCCATCAAATATGTGCTGGTGCATGCTGATTTTTGCTTTAATAACCAATCAAATTTAGTATAATTTACCATGTGTCGGTCAGCAATGGTCGGCAATATCGTTTCCAACTCTGCTGGTTGGTGATTAATAGCAGTAATCGGCAATATAGGTGGCAATTATATGAGTGGCGAACCCCGAGTACCTTATAAACGAACGGTATTAGTCGTACCCCAGATCAGCGAGCAGGAGCAATGGCTGGCCGTTTGCGATCAGGCATATGAAAATCGGCAGAGTGTCGGCTTCAGTTATGATGATGCAGGAATCGGTGATCTGGAAGACAAGACGGCCGTCCTTTATGGCATCGGTCCGGAGCAGCAAATGCTTTTCCGCGATTGGTATGCTGAGCATTATCCGGGGACCGTGGTTGAGTTTCGCGATTTGCCACCTGCAGAGCAAGAAGTAATTTTCCCTGGCGAATATGGCGTCGATGTTTCTCATTGGCAGGGCGAGATGGATTGGTTCAAATGTCAGGAAGCAGGCGCGACACTGGCTTATATCAAAGCTACTGAAGGGCGGGAGTGGGTCGATCCCCGGTTTTTTGAAAATTGGAACGGGGTGCGGCAGACGAATATAAAACTCGGGGCTTACCATTATTTTCTAAATGGAGTTGACAGTGAAGCACAAGTGCAAAATTTTCTACGTACAGTGGGTGATTATGATGCTGTCTTGCCGCCGGTTCTGGATGTGGAGGATGGAAAAGCAGCGCCGGACCCTGACCATATACTAAACTGGCTCAAAATTATTGAGGCTGAATTGGGTGTTCGGCCGGTTATCTACACGGCCGCCTGGTATTGGAATAATGCTAGATTTGGCGGGCCGGTACCCTGGGCATCGGATTACAGGTTATGGGTGAGCAGTTTTGATTATTATGCCGCCAATATTCCTACAGATTGGAATGCCTACTGGCTGTGGCAATTCAGCGGCACGAACAATAAGCGCGGCCATCTTTTCGGTGCTCAAAGCGCCGATATTGATCTCAACCGGGCACGTTGAATAACCATTTGTTTGGCTACTCAGTCAAAGGGGCCTCAATGGAGTTGTCCAAATCGGCCGGGTCACCTTGCCCATTTTCGCTCTCATTGGAGCCGGACAAATATCCCTCACGCAGCACAGCCATAGAGGCCACTGTGTCACCATCCCGTAGATCCATAATTCTGAAGCCCTGGGTGGAACGACCCTGCTGAGAAATATAATCGCTGGAAGTGCGCAGGATGATCCCATTGGTGGAGATGAAGGTTACCTCGTCGCCCTTCGTTACAACACGGGCTTCAATGATCTTTCCCGTGCGATTGGGTTCAAGGATCATGGCTCGTACACCCTGCCCGCGCCGGTTCTGGGTACGGTACTCAGTAAGTGGCGTGCGCTTGCCATACCCCTTCTCAGTTATGATCAGCAAGTCATCGCCTGGGGAAACGACATCAGCCCCGGCCACATTATCCCATGTGTCCAGGAGCATAGCCTGTACCCCGGCGGCCGTGCGTCCCATAGAGCGGACATCTTCCTCGTTGAAGCGAATGCCCTTGCCCTGTTCGCTGACCAGGATCAAATCCTGGTCTCCGTCGGTCATTTTGACCCAACCTAACCGATCATCTTCATCCAGGGTCAGAGCGATTAAACCACTGGCACGAACCCTGGAGAAAACTTTCAGCTCGACGCGCTTGATGCGCCCTTTGCGGGTAATCATGGTCAGATATTCCGCATCCTCAAAATCGGGCACGGGCACAACGGCCGTGATTTTTTCCTCGGGCATTAAGGGTAAAATATTCATCAGCGACGTGCCCTTGGCCGTGCGATCCATTTCCGGCACTTCATATGCCTTAATGGAATATACTTTCCCGCGATCGGAAAAACAGAGGATGCTGTTATGGGTTCCGGCAGTGAAAAGGTTTTCCAACTCATCTTCGCCCCGCGTGGTCATGCCGATTAAACCCTTACCCCCACGGGCTTGCGTACGGTAAGTAGTCACGGGGGTGCGTTTCACAAATCCGCGCCGGGTAATAGAGATAAAGACATCTTCATCACGCACCAGATCTTCCATATTGAACTCGGCGTCCATGCCCCAGGCGATTTCGGTACGTCGCTCATCGCCGTAACGTTCTTTGAGAGCGGCTAAATCTTCTTTGATGATGTCCAAAATCTTATTGACATCCGCCAGGAGACCCCGCAGATATTCGATATGGGCGGTAATCTCTTTATGCTCATCTTCGATCTTTTTCCGTTCCAGGGCAGCCAGGCGACGCAGCTGCATGTCCAGGATGGCGTTGGCTTGTTCTTCGCTCAGTTCAAAGTTGGCGATCAATTGGGCGCGAGCGACATCGACATCGGCCGAATTGCGAATCGTCTCAATGACGGCGTCCAAATTATCCAGGGCGATCAGCAGCCCTTCGAGGATATGCTGGCGGCGCAGCGCTTTGTCTAGCTCAAACTGTGTGCGCCGGGTGATGACCTCCACACGATGGTCGATGTAAATTTGCAGCGCCCGTTTTAACGACAGCAGGCGTGGTTGGCGATCCACCAGGGCCAGCATCTGCACCCCAAATGTCGTTTGCAGGTTGGTATGTTTGTAAAGCTGATTGAGCACTTTCAGCGGCTGGGTGCCCCGTTTTAACTCGATAATGATGGAAATGCCGCGCCGGTCGGAGGCATCTCGCAGATCTGAAATGTCAGAGAGAACGCCTTTGTTCACCAATTCGGCCATGCGCTGAATGAGCAAAGATTTATTGACCTGGTAGGGCAGTTCCGTGACCTCGATCTGCTGTCGTCCCGGGCTGCTTGGATTGTCCTGGATCGTAGCCACAGCACGTACCACGATACGCCCTCGACCCGTGGCGTAGGCGCTGCGGATGCCTTCACTACCGACAATGATGCCCCCAGTGGGGAAATCCGGCCCAGTAACGAAATGCATCAGTTCATCCAGGGTGACATTATCGGCATCTTCCTGGCGGTCGATGAGAAAGGTGATAGCGTCGCATAATTCATTGAGATTGTGCGGCGGGATATTGGTAGCCATACCGACAGCAATGCCGGAGGAGCCATTTAAAAGCAAATTGGGCAGCCGGGCCGGCAGAAGGATTGGCTCTTGCAAGCTGTCATCGAAATTGGGTCCGAAGTCGACGGTGTTTTTGTCAATGTCTTCTAACAGTTCGTTGGCGATTCGAGCCATGCGCGCTTCGGTGTAGCGCATGGCGGCCGCATTGTCGCCGTCGATGCTGCCGAAATTTCCCTGCCCATCGATCAGCATATAGCGCATAGAGAAATCCTGCGCCATGCGTACCATAGAATCATAAACAGAGGTATCCCCGTGCGGATGGTATTTACCCAAAACCTCACCAACGATACGTGCGCTTTTGCGATGCGGTGTGTTGTAGCGCATGCCCATATCGTGCATAGCGTAAAGGATGCGGCGATGCACCGGTTTTAAGCCATCCCGCGCATCGGGCAGCGCACGGGCGACGATGACGCTCATGGCGTAATCGAGGTAAGAGTTGCGCATCTCCCGGTTGATATCGATTGTGTTGACGGTGCCTATCTCCAAAGAAACCTCCAAGGATTTGCCCTTACTGATGGCTGCATTGAACAGAAAAAGGCGGGTACTCCCGCCTGGATACCAGTCTTATTTGGTCGCGGATTAACCGCACTTTCAATCTTGTTTTTTATGCAGCAAAAGACGTCCCTTAAACCAGTTAATTATACCTTAATATCCTTTTTTCAGCGACTTTATGAGTCAGGGCTGAAATAATAGCAGGGTGATAAAAATTGAGGCCATTTCATAAACATGAAATGGCCTCAAAATCTAAATGGAGAAGTTACTTGAATCTTTACGGTGCTGTAAATTCGGCCGCGGGATAACCGGCTTCAACCCAGCCGCCAAAGCCACCTCTTAAGCTGTGCACATCCGTATAGCCGTAAGACCAGAGAATGGCCATGGCGATGGTGGATCGGTGCCCGCTGCCACAGTAAATGACGATGGGTGCCTCGAGATCCTCAGGCCATTGATCTTTATCGGCGATGAAATCTTCCAGGGGGATGTGAATCCAGTTTTCCGCTTCGATGACGCCGTTTTCGGCCAGTTCTTCGTCACGGCGAACATCGATTAGAATCAGGTCAGGGTTATCAGCCAGAGCGATGTTCAAATCGTCGGCCGTGATGACACCGAAACCTTCAGGCACATTTTGCAGCATCTCCTGCATTTCAGCCACAGCGGCCGCATCCGGCTCGGCCGCATTCAGCTCCATAGGTTCCAGAGCCGCCCCTTCGACGACGGGGTATCCTTCTTCAACCCAGCCTCCGAAGCTGCCACCCTTCAAACTCTTGACATTTTCCCAACCCATCCCTTCCAGGGCGGCGAGGGCGATGGTGCAGCGCCAACCACTGCCGCAGTAGCTGACGATGGGCGTATCGAAGCTGGGTAAGTATTGGATGTTATCGGCTACCTCCCTCAGAGGAATTTGAACGGCCCCTTCGATATGCCCGTTTTCTTCAAGCTCAGACAGTTCACGGACGTCTAACAAGAATGGTGGTGGGTCTTCTGCCAGCGCCAGGTTCAGGTCATCCAGGCTAATCGTGTCGTAACTTTCCATACCTGCCAGGAATGTAGTGAAAGCGCCATCAAGATCGGCTTCGCCGGCTGCCGGCTCCTCCGCTAATTCCATCCCGCCAACCGTGGGATAACCTTCAGAGGCCCAGGCGCCATAGCCCCCTTTGAGACTGTACACATCTGTGTAGCCATATGACCAGAGGATGCTCATGGCAATCGTCGAGCGATGGCCGCTGCCACAGTAAATGACAATGGGAGCGTCTAAATCATCAGGCCATTGATCTTTGCCAGCAATGAAATCTTCCAGGGGGATGAAGATCACGTTTTCAGCGTCGATGTACCCATTTTCTTCAATCTCTTCCGGCCGGCGAACATCAATCAGGATCAAATCCGGATTTTCCGCCAGCACCGTATTGAGATTTTCGGCCGTCATCACGCCAAAACCATCAGGTACGCTGCTGAGCATCTCGTCCATCGCCGCGGCCATAGCCGGATCGGGGTCCGCTTCGTTGAGTTCGACCAAGGCGGGTAATTCGCCTTCAACAATGGGATAACCAGCCTCTACCCAGCCACCAAAGCTGCCACCTTTCAGGCCCTTCACATCTTGCCAACCCATCGCTTCCAGGGCGGTTAGCGCAATGGTGCAGCGCCAGCCGCTGCCGCAGTAGCTGACGATAGGCGTATCAAAGCTGGGCAATGCAGATACATGGGTGACAATCTCACGCAGGGGAATGTTGACCGTCCCTTCGATCCAACCATTCTCTTCCAGTTCGCCCGGTTCTCGTACGTCTAGCAGGAATGGTGCGTTTCCTTCTACAATTGCTTCGTTGACGGCATCAATGCCGATAGTATTGTATGCTTCCATGTCAGCCAGGAAGACATCGAATGCTGAATCAAGGTCGGCGTCTGACAACTCGGCCGCCATTTCCTCTTCAGCCGGCTCCTCAGTCATTTCTTCTCCTTCTTCTTCCATGACTTCTTCAGCCGGTTCTTCGACCATTTCTTCTTCGACCGGTTCCTCAGTGACTTCAGCAGGAGCCGGTTCTTCAACGACTTCTTGAACATTTGATGCAGCCTCTTCGGTTGCCGGCTCAGCGCCGCCGCCGCAGGCAACGAGCAATAAGCCAAATACGATTAGTAAGGCAATCAGGGTAAACTTTTTCATCATGTTATTTTCTCCTCGTGATTTATGAATCACTTGATTGGGTTTCCTCTTCCTCGCTGGCGAAATTTTCCGCAGGAGGTATTTCAGTTGTCGGATCTGTGATGAGATCCTGAATTGATATTTCCGGTTTCTCAACCGAAGGAATTTCTTCCACAATAACCGGCAGGTTAGCGGTCAATTCATCCGGGTGCACTTTGTCGGCCGTGAGGAACCAATCTGGATTTTCATGGCAAGCCTCACAGCTTTCAGCCTGGGGTGTTTCCCGCTGAATATTATGCGGGGTGGTATATACCCATGTCGGTAAGGCATCAAAGTTTTTGAGCAAATCATCACCATAAAAGGCGTAACTGTCCCTGGCTATAGGCACATGGCGTAAGGTCACATATTCATAGGGCCGGTCGTAACTGCGGATCGGGTTTTTACCGATAGCGAAGCTCAAATAATGGTCGTCCGTCGCATAAAACGGATTGCCGGTTTTATCGCTGATAGCCACGTGGCAGCCATCACAGCTTGTATAAGAAATGGAATGGCAAACCTGGCAAGACAGATCACCGGAATGCTGTTCGTGCATCTCAATACCATCGTTGCCTAAGGCCACAGGCACATGGCAGGTTTCACAGCGTGGTGTCTGAACCCCACTGTAACGATGATCGGCCGGTTGAATGATGCTGTCTTCAATCCCCGGGTGACAGTCGTTACATTGAGCCGGTTGGCCATGCATTTCATGCCCGGTGTGACAGTCAACACAACTCATTCGCCCCTGTCGGAAATGTACATCAGGGCGCAGCCCTTCATGTTTGCCTAAATATTCATTGCCGATGCGGCTGCCATGACAGGCGGTGCAGTTGCGAGTCATGGAGGGGGTTTCGTTAAACATGTGCCCGTCGATTAATCCGCCCCCCACCGAATTGGGTTGGCTGACATGACATTCCCCACAACTTGAATGGCAAGAACTGCAATGGTTACCAAACATTTCCTGCAACGCCTCATGATCTTCTGGCTCACTGCGTGCGTCGAGAACCTTGTGATAGCCGGCAAGATTGGTGTGCAAGCTAAATTCATTCATGGCCACGACGTCAGGATGGCAATCGCCACATGAACCTTCCGCGTCAAGGCTCGGATTGGGGATCAAACCTTCATGGGAGACATGCTTGTCCTCTTCTGTTGAGTCCCCATTGTGGCAATCAGCGCAAGGGATTTGCCCATGAACCGTTTCCGGATAAAGTTCATTGTCTACGAGTACTTTTTCCCATGGCTCCAACGGAGCCACCTCGCCACCTCAACCCTCACCCTCGTTTTCGTTGATAACCTCTTCTTCGGGGTCGGCCGTTTGAATGAGCAGATCCTTATCCGTATGGCAGTCAACGCAAGTGTCGGCCGGTAATGGCTCAACGCTTTCTTCTGTATCAACCGGTGTGCTCGTCGGCTCCTCGGTTGGAGTCACCTCCAAAGCTACAGCTTGAGGTTCGGGAACCGGAGCTGCCATCTCCTCATTTGATCCAGCAGACTCTGAACTACAGGCTGAAATAGTTAGCAACACAGCCACCAAAGTTAAGATGGTAGTTGTGGTGGAAAGGAAGCTGTTGTTATTGTCCGTCAACTTCAAAATAAGCTCCTCCATTTCATGGGGATAAGCGCATATAATTCGGCTTATCCGTGAAATATTTCACTATCAGTATAACCTAAACAATAGGTAAATCAATGATTTGGAAAAGTTTTACTTATAGGTTTTCCTTCTTGGTTTCGATAAGTAAAAGCAATAGAATTTGTGCATTAACCTGTTGAGTTGCTAATAGAATTTGTTAAAATATTCACAAACGGGATGGTAAAAATGTTAGATACCCATCAATTAAATGTTTTTCTGGTAGCTGCAGAAACGTTGAACTTCACACAGGCGGCAAGGTTGCTTCATATGAGCCAGCCAAGCGTCAGCCAGCATATCCAATCATTAGAGCAAAGCTTTGCCCAACCATTATTCGTTCGGTTGGGCCGGCATATTGAACTGACAGATGCCGGTGAGGCGTTGCTGCCTTTGGCCCGAGAGATGGTCAATCGCTCAATTCTGATTGAAGAAACAATGAAATCATTAGAAGGGGAGGTTCATGGCCATCTGCTGGTCGGCTGTAGCACGACTCCTGGAAAATACATCCTACCCAAATTACTGGCTGATTTTCATAACATCTATCCGATGGTCAAGGTTTCTTGCAACGTTGCTGCTCAAGATGTCGCATTTCGCATGTTATGCGAGGGTGATGCACATATCGCCATGATTAGTGAACCCTATATGACTTGTCGTGGTGTAGAAGCCCGGCAATTTATGGTTGATCCGGTGATTTTAATTGTGCCCTTCGACCATCCGTGGGCGGCGCGTGGAGAAATTGAAGCAGAAGAGCTCCGGGAAGGAAAGTTTATTTTTCGCGAGGAAGGATCAGGTACTAAATCGGCCGTTCGCCGGGCACTAACTGCCACCGGCATATCAATTGAAGAGTTGCGAACATTACTGGTCCTGGGCAGTTCTGAGGCAATTGCCTTATCTGTCCAGGAAGGGATTGGGGTAGGTTTCGTTTCCAGTATTGTTTACACTAAATTAGTGGAGAATCGTGTGGCGCCGGTTCGCATAAACGGCTTAGAAATTTGGCGCGAAATATTTATTGGGTTACATACGCTGCGACCTCCGACCGTCGCCCAGCGTGCATTTTGGGATTTTGTTAACGAGGAAATTGATAGACGTGATGAAAATCGCGATTTGATTACCAATAATTCTGAAAGTGGGAGCCAAATAGTTTCTATGACCCACTGAGGGATGATTTCGGGGTGAGTGAATTATGACGAGAAAAGTGCATTCCAAAAAAATAGCCTGGCCATTGCCGGCATTTGTAATTGCTGGTTTAACCATCTTCATTTTATCTATTCAAGTTGCATCGGCATCAGGGACAAAACAAGAGGATGAGGAACCACCTCTAGAAGAGCACTATACGACTGAAGAATGCCAGGAATGTCATTTGGATGTAACAAACCATTGGGAACCAAGTGCTCATGCCAATGCTTATTCTGATCCGGTTTTTCAGGAGCGCTGGATTGGTTTGGGGGAACCAGGAGAGTGTTTGACCTGCCATACAACAAATTACAGTCCTGCCAGCGGTGAATTTGAATCCGGTGGCATTAGTTGCCAGGCCTGCCACGGTGATGTAGCCAAAGATCACCCTCCATCTACCGTTCCCATCTTGGCCGATACGGAATATTGTGGCACTTGCCACACGACAACATTGAGTGAATGGCATCTGACCGGTCACGCTTCCTCGGAAATTGGCTGTACTGATTGTCATGATCCTCATAGTCAAAATGCACTTTTTGAGGTTGCCGATGACATGTGTTTGAACTGTCACGAAGACGAAATGGGGGATTATCTGGAAGGAGTTCATATCCAGTCGGATATTGGCTGTGTGGATTGTCATGCCTTGGTAATTCCTCCGGAAGAACCACCTGATGATGGAATTGTGCCCACAGGCCACTCTTTTTCTATTACTCCGGCAACTTGCGTGGCTTGCCATACGGATACTCTTCATGCCGGTTTCTCACTACCTGGCTACGAACATGGAGCATCAGCGGTCGTGAATGGCGATTCCCAAACGCAAGAAGTGATCGATGGAACAACGATAGAAGAAGAGCTACAGGAGCCACAGTTCTCACCTGAGCAACGCATTCAAGCGCTAGAAACAGCCTTAGCCAGTCAAAATGTCACTTTACTGTTCCAGGGAGGCATCGTTGGATTGACTCTTGGCGGATCAACCGCATGGATCATCGCCAATAATATCCGCAGAAGTAGTATGAAGAAGGATGAAGACGATGACGAAGAAGAAAGCTGAACCGCAAGAAAATAGCACGTCCCTCCTAAGCCGTCGTGATGTGCTGAAAATCGCCGGTGCTACCGGAGCGGCGGCCGTCGTTTCTCAAGTTTTTGCTTCCGGTCCGCTTTCTGCAGATGCTATTGAAGGCTTGAGCCGAGAGACAGAGGCCAGCCCTACAAAAGAGTGGCACATGGGCATCGACCTGGATAAGTGCATTGGTTGTCAATACTGCATTTGGGCTTGCCAGGCGACCAATAATGTACCAGAGGATAAGATGCGCTGGAATGTCGGGTTTCCTGAGCAAACAGCCAATGGTGTTGACTTTTTTATGACGAGGCCTTGCCTGCATTGTCAGGAAGCGCCCTGCGTGAAAGTTTGCCCAGTTGGGGCAACCTGGGTGCGCGAAGACGGCATTGTTACTATGGATTATGATCGCTGTATCGGCTGTCGCTATTGTGAAGTGGCCTGTCCATACGATGTGCGTCGCTTTAATTGGAAAGAGCCGGAGGAAGAGAATCCCTATGTCCCAACCTGGGGTACCCCGGAAGTGGCACAGCGTGCGCGTGGAGTTGTAGAGAAATGCACTTTTTGCGTCCATCGCATTGATCGAGGGATAAGTGAGGGTTTAACCCCTGGTGTTGATCCGCAAGCGACGCCGGATTGTGTCACTATTTGCCCCGTTGGTGCGCGGGTTTTTGGCGATATTAATGATCCCGAAAGCCCTATCTCCAAATTTATGGAAGAAAACGATACGTTTGTTTTGCGAGATGATTTGGGAACAGAGCCTAAAGTTCATTACGTTCGACCGGAGAGGGAGGCAATTTAAAATGGCTGCGGGACAGGTCACTATTGAAAAACCAAGACGCTTTTCAGCGCTCACGCTATGGTATCTGCTCATTGGGATTATGATACTTATCGGCCTTTGGGGCGCCGCACGGACATTGCTGTATGGTTTACAGGTTACCAATTTGAGTGACCAGGTTCCGTGGGGTTTGTGGATCACCCACGATCTTTCAGCTATCGGGTTAGGTGCTGGGGCCTTTACTTTTTCGGCCATTGCCTATTTGTTCAAATTTTCCCAGTTCAAAGGGATTGCGCGCGCGGCCGTTTTTGTTGGTTTCATTGGCTATACATCAGCGATGCTCGCCCTGGCGATGGATATCGGCCGACCTGATCGTTTCTGGCATCCACTCGTGTACTGGAATGTCCATTCCATTTTGTGGGAGATTACCTGGTGCGTCGTCCTCTACTCCGCAATACTCTTTTTTGAGTTTCTTCCTGTATTGCTCGAAGCCTCATTCTTTGATCGCTGGCCGCGAATTCGAGTTTTCGGCGATTTCTTGCATAAATTAACGCCTGTGTTCGCCGTTGCCGGATTGGCATTGTCCCTTCTGCATCAATCTTCCCTGGGGGCAACCTATGGCGTGCTGTCAGGCAGGGCTATCTGGTTTAAACCTTCTCTGCCGGTATTGTTTATCGTCTCCGCCGTAGCCGCAGGGACAGCCTTGACTTTATTCCTGACCATCATGGCCGGTCGCTTTATGAGCCGTGAGCTTATCAGCGAAAGCCTGAAAATGCGTATTGCGCGCTTTTCCGGTTATGTGATGTTGGCCTACTTGTATCTAAAGCTGTGGGATTGGGCAGCCACATCCTATTACAGTCACGCCCCCGGAACGGCCGATGCGTTGCTGCGTTTACAGTTAACAACACCCTATACACAATCCTTCTGGATGTTTGAAGTTCTCTTAGGGGCTTTGATTCCGGCCATCATATTTCTTTATCCGGGCTTTCGGCGGAATGATCAGTTGCTGGTCATCGGCCTGGCCCTGGCCGTCTTTGGCTTGATTATCAACCGTTGGAATGTGACCCTATCGGGTCTCGTCGTACCTCCGCAATGGTCACCAGGTGTATTAGGCCATG
>JANQGC010000041.1 GCA_028277515.1 Anaerolineae bacterium | reverse complement strand
AGGAAAAACCGAGCAGCCTCGCCACCAGGATCAAGTTCTCTACTCCACTCAACTCATCATCGACAGAGGCAAATTGGCCGGTAAGGCTGACCCGCTGCCGTACCGCATCCGCTTCACGTAGGACATCGTGGCCGAATACCCTGGCGCTGCCGGCATCAAAGCGCAGCAAAGTGCTTAGTATGCGTACCAGGGTCGTCTTGCCTGCGCCATTTGGCCCCAGCAAGGCAGCAAGGGCGCCGCGTTCAACCTCAATATTGATCCCCTTCAAGACTTCCAGCGCCCCATAGGATTTATATAAATTCTCGACTTCAATCGCTTTCATGCTCAACCTCCAATGAAACGACAACCTTGCCCCGGGCATGTTTTTTGCTTAGATAGCCCATCGCCTCCGGCAGTTCTGTGAAGGGATAGCAGCGGTCGATCACCACTCGAATCTCCTCCGCTTCGATCAAGCCCCTGATATAATCCAGGTCGGCTTGATTGGTGTTGGTATTGATCACACCAATCGTCTGGCTGCTGGTCAGGGAAACAAGGGTTCCCCTGGTCAGAATATGAAACAAACGTCCCATATCTTCAAAACCGATGACGACACAGGCGCCACCGGGTGTCAGCAGCTTCTGATAATCAGAAACGGTTAGATTTCCCACATTATCCAGGACCAAGTCAAACGGCCGCCGCCCATTAACAAGCGCCTCTCGTGTGTAATCAATGACTTCTTGCGCGCCAAGCGAGTGGACCATCTCCACATTACGCGTGCTGCATACACCCGTTACCTCAGCCTCGAAGATTCGAGCGAGCTGCACCATGAATGTCCCTATGCCACCGGAAGCACCATTGATCAGCACCCGTTGTCCAGCCTTAATTCCCCCTTTGCGCAACCCTTGCAGCGCGGTGAGTGATCCCAGGGGAACGGCCGCCGCCTCAGCGAATGAGAGGTTGCCCGGTTTCATCGCCATTCGATGTTGGGGGATGGCCACATACTCCGCAAACCCGCCCTTCTGGCTGCGGCCGTATACCGCGTCACCGGCCTGAAAACCGCTCACATCCGCACCCACCGCCTGTACAATGCCTGAAAAATCAGCGCCAAGGATGGGCTTCTTCGGCTTGCGCAGCCCCTCGGCGGCGCGGACAATGACATTCGTTGCTGCCAGGCTGTGCCACTCGGCCGGATTGACCGAAATGGCATGAATCTTCACCAGAACCTCATCCATTTGCGGATTCGGCCTTTCTACTTCTGTTAGCTGAAGGACCTCTGGCCCTCCATATTCATGATATACAAACGCTTTCATTTTCATTTCCTTCTGTATATGCGCATCCTTCGATGCATAGGCGATACCTTCCTGCATGCAGAACCGGATTGGCTGCATTCCAAAGAGCATTTATTAACGATGCAGTAAAGATAATGGATTCACGGAAGGATAACATCCTCCAGAAGGAGGAGATGGGGGGAGGAGATCGGTTGTTCGCGAAATTTTACACTTATTGTCAATCAGATTTTGTCAAATTTAACCCACGACTTCGCTCAATCGCTTCAAAACGATTACTTACCCCCAGCTTGCCATAAATATTTTTAACATGCGTCTTCACCGTGGTCACCGCAATCACTAACTCTGCGGCAATTTCAGGGTTGGACCGCCCGGCGGCGATCAGTCTGAGCACTTCCTGTTCCCTTGGAGTCAAAGGTTCAATCAAATCATGCTCGGATTTCTCCTCACCAAAGTAGGCCAACAGTCGTTGAACATATGCACTCAAACGCTCATCCTCAATGGCCAGTAACCCTAACAACTCGCGCATGATCAGCCCTTCCTTGACAAAAATGCGCACATAGCCCTCCGGTTCAGCCAATAATAACGCTTGCTGTAGATGATTTTGCGCCGCAGAAATATCATTCGCGGCCTGGCGTGCCAAAGCTTGCGTGATTTGAACAGCAATCACACTTCCAACTCGCTTCCCTTTTCGAGCATCATCCAAAAGCCGCCTCAAGAGGTCCTCGGCCGCCGCAAGCGTCTCCTTCTGCGCCTGGGATCGATAGCGGCCGATGAGCAGTCTGGCCAAGATATGATGTTCAAACTCCTGAAGATAGTCCAGGGGAGCATTGACGGCCAGCCCCCGTTGGTCAGCCCAGGCTTGCGCCTTGGAGAGCGCCCCTTGGCGAATCCAAATCTCGGCCTTCAACGCCGCCAACGGCCGAATCGGTGGAACAGGGATGTCATAACCCGTGCCTTCTGCTTCAATAAGAAGCTGCAATGCACCGTCCAGATCCCCTCTTGCTTCCTTCTCACGGGCCTGTGCCAGGAGATAACGATAATCCCAATAAGGCAGCGCCGAACCATCCTTCACTGCCACGCTGCGTTCTCTGAAAGCTTCCGCCTCTTGCAAATTTCCCTGCTCGCGGAACAAATCGCACAATCCCAGGAATAGATCGGCCACCCCTTCAATATAAGGCTTTCCCTGCGCTTCAGCCAGCCGCAAAGCCTCTTGCAGCGTGCTTATGGCCAGCCGCAGGCGGCCCAGGTCCACTAAAATATCAGCCATAAAAATCGTACCGCTGATAGCAAAAAGAAAACTGCCCGCCTGCCGCAGATCGACCATTCCTTCGCTCATAGCTTGATAAGCTTTTTCAAGTTCCCCACTGCTCCAAAATCCCAATCCCAGCAGAAAACTGGCAATACCCCGCGTATGCTGATCATCATTCTGCGCATTGGCCAGGGTTCGTCGCGCATATTTCATTGTGCCCGGCACATCCCCCAGGGCCTGAGCATAAAAAGCCCGCGCGCTGGCCAGTGTTGCTCTTAAGTACGGCCACTCTTTTTGGTTGGCAATGACCATTTCCTGATCATTAGCTTCGTCTGGAGACAAGTCGTCATCACCCGGTTCCAGCCATTGCTCGGCCAGGATCATTTGCTGTTCGGCCGCTTGCAGTTGGCCAAAATTGAGCAGCTCCCAGGCATAGCCAACAATAATCACCGGTCGTTGGCGCACGATCTCCTGCGGCAATGCTTCAACCCAGCTCAGCCAGGTTGGGCTGCGGAAACAACTACGGCGAATGATCGACCATTCATTTTCAATCAAATCAGCAGCATGTCCAAAATCTCCGCCGGCCAGGGCATGGCCGATCGCTTCCGAGTGCAGATTATTATTTTCAAACCAGGCACAGGCCCGACGGTGCAGACCATGCGCCAGATCCGGCTGTTCCTTCAACAATCGGCCGTGCAGGGCGTCGGCGAATAATTGATGATAACGGTACCACTGCCCCTGGCCATCCAGCGGTGCGATCAACAGGTTGCTGCGTACCAGGTGGGTCAAGATGCCTTGCCCGTTAATATTTTTCTCCCCGACAACCGCATCACATAACGGGCCACATAGGCGCGCCAGCACGGATGTTTGCAGCAGAAATGTCTGCACCTCTTGTGACTGCTGTTGCAATATTTCCTCGGCGAGATAATCAACTACAAGACGGTGGCTGCCAGTAAACGACTCGATAAATCGCTCGCTGCCCTGATGCCCGCGCATGGAGAGTGCCGCTAACTGCAAACCGGCAATCCAACCCTCGGTCCGTTCTTCCAGAGATTGAACCGCAGCCGAAGAAAGGTTCAGGTCCATGACCTGGTTGAGAAAATCGGCCGCCTCCTTTGAGTTGAATCGCAGCTCGGCCGTCCCCAGTTCATTCAACTTCCCGCGCACCCGCAGACGGGGCAGGGGCAGGGGTGGATCTTCGCGGGTTGTGATCACCAGGTGCATTTGTTGTGGTAAATGATTCAGAAAAAAAATCAGTGTTTCGTGAACCTCTGGAGCATCAATGACATGATAGTCGTCAAGAACAAGCAAAAAGTCATTGGGTATGGCGGTTATATCATTTAATAAAGCAACCAGCAGCGGCTCGGTCGGCACTGGCGGCGGTGCCTGCAATGCCTTCAACACACCACTGCCCAGATCGGGTAATATCGACTGTAAGGCGGCAATGAAATAGGCCAAAAAGCGGTTGAGATCATTGTCGCTTTCATCCAACGACAGCCAGGCTGCCGGTTGGTCAAGATTGGCGATCCATTCTCCCACCAGGGTCGTTTTGCCAAAACCGGCCGGCGCGGAGACAAGCGTCAGTTTGCCTGCTAATCCTTTATTCAAGCTCGCCAATAAACGGGAGCGGGGTACGATAGCCGGCCGTATCTGCGGAGCAAACAACTTGGTAGCTAAAATCTGTGGCGGCATGAACAAATTATAGAAGCAGACCTCGCCAGGGCCAACCGCTTAAGTGCAGTTACAGAAGTTCCTAAGGCCTCGGCTGCGACCGGTCTCCCGACCGTGTCGCGTCTGACCCCAAAAATTTTGTGAGCGCAAAGATCCTTACCTGCTCCCCGGCAGCCGGCCCAGAGGATTAATTTTCATAGCCATCGCCTCATATTCGCCTGCCGACGCATAATCATCTACCGCCCCTGCAATGGC
This sequence comes from Anaerolineae bacterium, assembly GCA_028277515.1. The sequence goes on along the minus strand of JANQGC010000041.1, from coordinate 796 downwards.
TGCCGCGTGTAAATACAACTGCGCATCGGCCGTGCCCAGGCGCAGCGCCTCCTCACTATATCGACGCGCTTCCTGGAACTGCCCATTTTTATACAAAGCCCAGGCCAGCGTATCCGCGGCATAAATATTGGGCTGTGCCGCATACGCCGCACGGGCTAACCTCAATGCGCGGCGCGGATAACCATAATCAGCTTCAAAAAGAGCCATTTCCTTGTCTACATTCATCCCCGATCCGATATTGCGCGCCGTCTGGAGAGTATGGCCGTGACTGTGATCTTCCTCGTTGTGGTGATCCAGCAGGTGTCGCGCCAGGTTATACTGCTCCTCGGCCGTGACACGATCCCCCAAAGTATCATAGATTTCACCCAACAGAATCGCCCGCTCGGCCGTTGCCCCCTCATTCATTAACGCCTTAATCGTCTTCAATGCCGCCGCCGTATCACCACGCAGGGCCTGAATTCGGCCAATGCTCTCTAAAGCGAACGGGTAATCAGGCCGGTGGTGCAGCGCCTCGCGGTATACCATCTCGGCATTATCCAGGTCACCCCGCTTCAAGTAAAGATGACCCAACTGCACCTGTGTCCAGGCCATCTCTTCCGATCCGGGGATGCCCGAAGAAACGGCCGTCCTCATCGCTACCATCGCCCCATCACTATCCCCATGCAACTCGCGCAGATAAGCGATGCGGCTGTAGGATGGTAGGCCGGGCCGCAAATCGACCATCTCTTGCGCCAGGGCCACCGCTTCCTCATAACGTCCCAACTCCACATTGGCGTCAACTAAAATGCCCAGCACC
>JANQGC010000027.1 GCA_028277515.1 Anaerolineae bacterium | reverse complement strand
CGCCGGCGATCGGATATGAAGTACGGACCCTGCACAGTTTAGCATTGGAAATCGTACGCCTTGCCGAGAGTGGATTAGGGCCAAACAGCAATGAGCCGGTGGTTTTAGACGAGAATCAAACCAACCATTTTCTTTCTCGCGCTGTGGATAGCTGGATTGACGGGACCCCCGAAATTTGGGAGGCCTTTTTACAAGACGATAGCCCGCAGAGCCGGGCCAGGTGGCGATCAATCACAGAAAACACGGCGCGCTCATTCATTCGTAAGGCAAAAAACAAACGGTATCACCCGGCCGAAATCATCGACCAGCTCAAGAATAAGCGCAATCATGTCGATGATTTAGATGACACTATGGGACAGGTTATTCAATCCCCATTACTGCGCATGATGGTTGGGATCTATGATCGCTACCAATCCATCATTATTCACCAAGGCGCCTTAGATTTTGACGATCTCATCTGGCTGGCCACTGATTTGCTGCAAGAACGTGAAGACCTGGCGGTTGAATTGAGAAGGCGCTGGCCATATGTGTTGGAAGATGAAGCGCAGGACAGTGTGCCGCTGCAAGAGATATTGCTTGCAAAATTAACGGGACCGGACGGGAATTGGGTGCGCGTTGGCGATCCTAATCAAGCCATCACCAGTAGCTTTACGGCCGCCAATCCCCGCTTTTTCAACGAATTTATCGATCAGCCAGGCGTCACTAACAAACCACTACCGAACAGCGGTCGCAGTGCCCCCTTGATCATGGGCGCGGCAAACGCGATTTTAGATTGGGTAATGAATGAACATCCCGTACCTGAAGTACGCCGGCATACATTTCGCAAACAACACATTTTGCCCACACCTCCAGGTGATGCGCAGCCTAATCCGCCGGATGAGCAAGCAAATATTCGCATTAAAGTATACAAACATCGCGAAGATGAAGAACTGCCAACAGTCGCCCATTTGGCGGCCGAATACACAGACCTGGAGCCTGGCCACACCCTGGCCATTCTCGTACCCACTCATAACATTGGCCATAACATAACCGAGCACCTGGATGATCTGGATGCCACCTATGATAGTTTATTACGGGGCGGCATGCGCGAACGAGAAGTAGCGGCGGCTATCCAATCTCTTTTAGCCGTTTTAGCTAATCCACTGGATACAAAAGCAATGGCCAATGCTTATGCAGGCTTGTATGAATTAGAGCATCCCATCACTTCCGGCCAGGAAGAGGATTTAGCTCGTTTCCAAACGATATTACGTAGTGTCCACCAACCGGAGGCTTTGCTTTTTCCCTGGGAGGAAGGGGATCGCGAATTAGCACTACCCGCCGGCGTCGCTACAGAGAGAGAAATCGAACAGATTGAACGCTTCAGCGACTTCATACAGCATCTTTTTTCGCTGAGACCACTGCCTATCGACGATTTGGCTCTGGCTCTTGGAGATGAATTATTTGCCTACGACGTCGTTCATGAAAGTGACCTGGCAATCGCCTATCAAATCGCCAGCGTACTCCGCTCCTGGCGCGAAATGCAGCCGGAATGGCGCTTACCCCAGTTGGCAGAGGAATTAGCCACTGTTGTGTCCGGCCGTCGCAGACTGCCCCTGGCCCGGCCGAGCGACTACGGATACGAACCGCAGCCTGGCCGGATCACCGTCACGACCCAACATGGCGCTAAAGGTTTGGAATGGGATGCGGTCTATTTAGTGGGGATCGACGGCCGTTGGATTCCGCCCGATCTTCAGGCTTCATTCCAGGGTGAGCATCAGTTTCTGGGTGGAGATCCACAAGCGGAAGTCAACGCCCAACTAAGCTATTTAATGCAAAGTGATGCAGGTTTGTATGAAGGGCGAACGGCAACAGAGTCCGCCCATATCGAAATAATCAGCGAGCGCCTGCGGTTGCTGTATGTAGGCATTTCCAGGGCACGCCGGTTCCTGCACATTAGCCGCAGCCAGGCGACAAGACGTTATAACAAGGACACCGAAACAGCCCCGGCAACGGTTCTTGGTGAGTTGTATAAGTATCTTCGGAATCTACATGCATAAATTCATTTTCTACAACTTTTACTGTTGCGCGAGCTTTCTAGCTTGCGGCCGAAACAACCTGGAAAGGTTATTCTACAGGGTCACAATTAATTTATAAAAGATCGAATCATGGAAATTTTTATCCCTATCATCCTTCTTCTTATCCCAATTCTCATCGCCAACTTAATTGTAGCTACGGAGAACAAATCGGCCGCCACCCTATTTGAAATCCTATTGGCAGTTTTTAATGTTCCACTGATTGCTGCCGGCCTGCTTTTCTTTTTCATTCCCCCGGAAATCAACGATCAGTTGGCCGAATTCGGGTTTCCGAATTTAAATTGGGACGCTGCCGGCTGGGTTCTTCTTTTGGTGGGATTGTGGAGCGTGTTAATTTGTATTCGGCCGCTGAGAAAAATATTAGCCCGTTTGATCCCAATCGATCCGGCATCTCCTGTGCACACGCTGGCGCTTGTGCTGGCAGGATACCTGGTTGGCAATACCCTCATCACGCTGGGGTTAGATATTTTAACGGATATTGCGCAAACGGAGCTTGACGTATCAATCTCTGATATTTTTTTACAGCAGTTGGCGTTCGTCATAGTAGCCTTTTTAGGTTCTGGGTGGGCGACCAGGCGCAATCTTACTCAAATTAGAGAACGATTGGGGTTAGAACGGCCAACCATTGAACATTTACTATGGGGCATCGGGACCATTGTATTACTTATCGGCATTCAATGGACAATTGGCATCCTATGGGCATTGGCCGAGCCTGAACAGGCAGCGGAACTAACCGAATTAAACGAATTATTGCTGGGCAATGTAGATACAGTGGGTGAATGGTTTGTATTGGCTGTTGCAACCGGTGTAGGCGAAGAAATCCTTTTTCGTGGCGCCGTGCAACCCGTCTTTGGTCTGGTGACCACCTCCCTGTTATTTGCCATCGTGCACGTTCAATATGGCTTAACGCCAATCACGGCCGCTGTTTTCATCATCGGCTTGATCCTGGGCATCCTGCGCCGCAAAACAAATACGACGACAGTAATTTTTGTTCATTTTTCCTACAATTTTATTCTTGGCCTCTTCGCTCTATTGGCCACCTATTTGCAAGATATGCTGGGTTAGTATGTTTGCCCACCCCGATGCGAAATGCTATAATGCGACCTCCCTCGGGGCATGGCGCAGTCTGGTAGCGCGCTTCAATGGGGTTGAAGAGGTCGTGGGTTCAAATCCCGCTGCCCCGACCAGGGTGAAGAAAAAACGCCGTGCTGTATTGCATGGCGTTTTCTATTTTTAATGAGCGACAATAAATGAAACAGAAATGACCAACTCTAAGCCGACACGCATTCGGAAAATCGTCATTATCGTCCTGGTTATCTTCGGCCTGCTTTTGGTTGGTTTATCATTGGCGGCCGATTATCTGAGACTCGATCCTACCCCTGGTTTTGGCGTCGTTCAAATGGTCGCATTTCTGGCAGGATTGACACTACTGACCCTGGCCGCTTATCTCTATTTGTACAGTTTACGGCCGAAGGATGCTCCTCATTCTTTGCAAGCAGATATCGGCACACGTTTAGGAGCTACCGGATTGGTATTTGCCTATGTTACCGGCCTATCTGATTTAATTGGCATCGGCACGCATGTTGATCCAAATTTTGAACGGCCGTTTGTCGGTCCTCTTCAATTAGGGGGTCTGGTGTTGGGAATCATCATGATTGGTTCCGGGCTTATCCTTTACTATACCAGTCGCGGGCCGAGAGGTAGTTCTTCACTTGAATTTCTGCTTACCAGAAGAAAACAATCCGAAGAAAGCGAACACCAACCCGAAGGTTCCCCCAATAATTCAACTTGACAGAAGCGTTATCGCAGGTTATCGAGTTGAAACGGCTGGTTTAGAATCGTGAAGATTGCCGTGTCCTGGTTCACAGGCATTTGAAAAGTGACAGAATATTGCAGCGTTTGACCGGCAGGAATCGTCCAGGGAAATGGGGGATTTGTGGCGATTAAAATATATGATGCACCATCAGGGGTTCGCAAAGTAACATCCTCCTGTGTGACGATCACCGTTTGTTCACCGGTATTACTGATCTGCCCGGCCAGCGTGATATTGGCCAGATCATCAGAAACCGTCACACTTTGCAGTGTAATGGATGTCGATTGAGCCGCATTACTATCGCTGTAAGGAATGTTAACCCCAATTTGATCTCCCGTGTCCTGACGAACAACAATCATCGTGACCGAACTGCTCACCAATCCATCTGGGACCTGGAAACCGACTGAAACCGGCAAAATATCGCCTGCATTTAGAAATCCGCCGGTTAACGGTGCATTTTCTCCTAAACGGCCGGCAACCGGATTTAAGGCATACCTGTTACCAACTTCGTCCACCAGGGTTAATTGCAGTTGGCTGACATCGACGGCGGTGGTTCCGGCATTTAAAATCTGAAATTCGACAACGAAGAAAGAAAATCCTGGTGGTGCATTAGGATCATCGGGATGGAACGTAACATTTGTAACCGTAACTTGCATGTTTGAAAGTTGGGCCGTTTCTCCAATTCCTACGGTACTGCTTGAATTGTCTCCACCCCCGGTCGATTCCGTCAGCAAGTGACGGCCGCGTGCAACGAGCCGTTGGTCTCCCCCTTCGCCCATTAAGACAAGTGTCATTCCTGGCGTGAGTTGTTGGAATATTGATTGATCATTAACAGCAACTTCCTGGCTGCTTTCAAACTCAAAAACAACCTCCGATCCACTTTCGGTAGCCAAAATCATCTGCGCCCCCGGGACCAGGGCATCCATGAGGTTTCTGTTTTGATCAGAATTCCGTATAGCAAAAATGTAATTGACGATACTACCATAAACCCAGGCGGCAGTTTCATCATTGGGTAATGGTGGGGACCACGTTCCATCTGAATTAATTGTGACTTGCTGAATTGGTAATTGCCGCCCACTGATGCCCAGAGATACCGGAAAATCCAGGGTGACGGATACGGTGCTGGTATCACTAATACCGTAAACGATGGGATCGCTACTTGAGGGTGCCTGGCCCCCGGATTCCGGGAAGGGGGTTGGTTCCCCACTTACATCCTCCGGAGCCTCTTCCTCAGTAGAGCGCAGCAGCGTATACCCTAAGCCACAAATAGCCACTAAACTGATCACAACCAGGATTGACAGAATGATGATTGGGGTACGGCCTGAAAGCAGGCTTGAACTCTGTCCGTTTTGTGATTCTTCTGACATGGTTAACTCTAGGGAATACCCGAGGGCAACGGCCGTGGTTCAACCCGCAATAAGATATTTGCGCTCGCCCCAACAACAACCTGGCTATAATTTAAGTAGGGGACCTCAACCCGAATCGCCCCTAGCGACGCGATAGAATCAAATCGGATCACACCAGCTTCATTACTGTAGCCGAAGGCCAGCAGTTCACCTGTGGAATTATCATACAACTCAACAGCTACATCCAGGATACCTTCCGTCAATTCAGGTGTAAAATTGAAGTTACTGTCATAGTATACCGTCACTTGTACCGTCGTTGTTTGCTGAGCGGCCGCGACAGGTGTCGCCGTAGGCAGTGGCTGAAACCCAACGATTGGTGGGGGGGCTGGTGTGGGTACGAGATTAGCGAAATCAATTGGGGTTGGTGTCGGTGGCAACGTGGGGAAAACCGCGGGTGTATTTGTTGGAAAAACATTACCAGTCCCCCCGGTCCCACCATTACCGGTTGGAGGAACAAAGGCAGTCGTGGCCGTTGGGAATGGTGTTGGTGATGCAGCCACGCTATTACAAACGATGTCGTAAGTAAATTGTGGGGTTTCATTGTAAGGGGGGACATTGACCGGCCCTACAACAACATACAAATTCCCTTGATAGGTTGAAAACCAGGAAAGCAAACTGCTTGTATCACCCGGAGCACGATCATTGTTTCCTAGTGGCGGATTGAAATCATTACCATTATGATCTAAAAAGATAATATTGGTATCATTCACTGCGGAGAGATTTTGCGTTTCGCAAGTATAAAGCACACCAGGAATAACCGGTAAACGATAGAAATCAGTGTCCTGCTCCGTGCCCTCCGGAGGAATAAAGTTCATGTTCGACTTCACTGCTCCAGGTCCAATCAGACAAGCTGTATCAAGCGTATTATTCGGTTCACAGGAATCTAACTGCCCCACCCGTGTCGAGGTTGGCGTTGGGGTTGGTGGCAGAATTTCATCCACGCCAAAAGCATACGTTTTATTGGTTGGATCAGTGGGGTCCTTATTGATAATTTCAGCGAAATAAAATCCGTTTTCACTCACAGTGACCTCGACCTGGGATCTTGTATTAGCCACCTCCACATCATCATTCTCAGCAATTTTTTTACCATTCGGATTATAAACTTTTAATAATGTATCCAATCCAGCCTCAACATCCGTCGTATAAACCTGGTAAGTGCTTCCTTTTTTGCCGAAAAATTGGAAATAATCGACGTCGCCCACCGGCCATAAAGTGATCCCCTCTAACTTCGCTGCATTGGCAGATGTCGTAAACGCCGTCTCAAAAACATTATTGGGTTCATATTCATCTAAAAAGACGGTCCCACCGGGTGTGCCTGTTGGGGTATGGGTAGGCGTTGCCGTATCATTGTCGACAATTGTGACGGTAATCGAATTTGGTGATCCAACGGTAGCGTTCTCCGGATTCGTTAAAAACACAATAAAGGTACGATCCGGCTGTGTCTGATTATTGCCAATGATGGTTACATCAAACGTCTGAGAATCTGAAGAACCGGCAGGAAACGTGAGCGTTCCTGAGGTTGGAACATAATCGACATTTGCCGTTGCGCTACCGTTTGCCGTTGAATATTCGACAGTTACTTCTTCATCTTCCGCAGGTGCGGTAGATATAACGACTGTTATTTCCTTGTCAACTCTGTCTGTGTCATCTGGTTCAATGACATTATCTGTGGCCCGGCTGAAGGCAACGGTTGGCAGTTGGTCTTGAGCAGCCTGAACAACATGGCTGCTTTTTTTGCCCGGAATGTCGGATGTCACCCCCGTAATTACCAATACTGATATTACTGTTGCTATGAGAAACGTGAGTTGTCGTTTTAGGAAAAAACCTCGTTTCATTGACCACCTATGTACACAAGACTAAGAACGCCCGGTACGGTTATATCGTTTGGGATTATAGATTCTGGGCAAGTGTTGGGCAAGTTTGGACATAAATATTGGCAGATGAGGGAGGATTTTAAAAAAACAAAGGGATGTGGATCGCATTTTACCACATCCCTTTATGGGTGTTTTTTTGTCGAAAAAATGTTGAAATCAGTTAATCTTCTGATTGATCTTCTTCATTAGATGAGCCGTTTGAAGATCCATTTGAGTGCATCACATGTCCTAAAACTTCATCCACCAGGCCATATTCCTTAGCCTCTTGGGCGCTCATGTAAATGTCGCGATCGGTATCGGAGGCAATTTTCTCCACCGGTTGGCCGGTATGATAACTTAGAATCTGGTTAAGATCGGTGCGCAGACGCAATATCTCTTGTGCCTGAATAGCAATATCTGTTGCCTGGCCCTGTGCACCTCCCAGTGGTTGGTGCATGTGAATCGTCGCGTTGGGTAACGCGTAACGCATCCCCTTTGACCCGGCTGTCAGCAAAACGGTACCAAAACTAGCGGTGAACCCGACGGCATAAGTGGCCACCGGACTCTGCACCTGCTGCATCGTATCATATATCGCCATGCCGGAGTAGACCATGCCTCCTGGTGAATTGATATACATGGTAATCGGCCGTGTCGGGTCATCATTATCTAAAAAGAGCAGCTGGGCAACAATCAAATTGGCAATTTGCTCGTTAATAGGCGTGCCCAGCATGATGATTCTATTTCTCAACAACAGGGAATAAATGTCAAAAGCGCGTTCACCACGTCCGGTCGTTTCAATGACCATCGGGACAAGGGAAGTCGGTATATTCATTTTTTAGTTCTCCTAGCCTGGATTTTCCAGGTAATAATTGATCAAAAGAATATTACTGCCACACTATTAGATTTACGTTATTCCTCTTCGTCCAAATCCTCTTCTTTTTCCAATTCTTCAAGATCAGGGGCCTGTCCGCTATAAATAGCGGCCAATCGCTCATGAACCTTATTCGCCAGTACCTCACTACTAATCATATCGAAGCCCGCCCCCTCTAAGTAGAAAGCGCGCATTTGATCGCGTAGCTCTTCATTCTCATACTTACCGACACGTTCATCTACCAGGGTGCTGACATCATCGACATCGACGCGGAGCTTTTCGTCCAGCATGAACTGCCGCAAAATGAGGCGTCGCGATAAACGTTCTTCGGCCGAATCTCGAAAATCCTCTCTTAAAGATTCTTCAGTTTGCCCTTGAATTTTCAAATAATCCTCAAAATCCCATTCGGAACGTATAACTTGATTTTTAAAGTTCTCAACCATCTCATCAATCTCACCTTCCAAGGCAGCAGGTGGATAGTGAATAACGGCATCCTCAATCATCTCATCGACAGCACCTTCAATCAGGTCATCTTTCGCTTTATTTTCCGCCTGGTTGCGCAGTTCCTCAGCAAGAGCTTCACGCAGTTCATCAAGAGTTTCATAATCACCGCTCAATTTAGCCAATTCATCGTCCAATGGAGGAAGTTCCCGCTTTTTGACATCAATGATCGATAGGTCAAAGTCAGCCTTTCGTCCGGTCAAATCTTCTTCTTCATAATCATCAGGGAAAGTGAAGCTGATTTGCGTTTCATCGCCAACAGTCAACCCAATTAATTCCTCTACAAACGGCGTGCCCGGAAACAGTTTCTTTTCATCCAGAATCAGATCTAAACTTTCCTGGTCGAATAGAATCTCGTTTTCCTGCTCTATGTCCAGGCTAGATTCATCATTTTCATCATCAGATTCCTCACCGGACGGCTTATCGGCTTTGGCCTCTAATTCGCCCCTACCACTTACAGTCACCAAATCACCTGCCTGGGCAGGTCGATCAACCGGTTCAACCGTCTGGTGCTCTGTCTGAATCTGTTCCAAAGCTTCGTCGACAGCTTCGTCGTTAATTTCGACCGGTTCAATTTCTTTGCGCATCTCCCGATATTCCCCCAGTGTAACCAACGGCTCCAGGGGAATCGTGAAATCTAATACCAGAGGTTCAAGCTGCATATCGTCCATGACAGGCTGGGCATATGGATCAACCTCAATCTCATCTAATGCTTCTATAAATACATCCTGGATGATGTCCTCAACGGCTTCCGCTCGAACTGTCTCACGACCAATGCGGCGAATCACCACTCCATAGGGAACTTTACCTTTGCGAAATCCGGGAAAGCGCAGTTCGCGGGAGAGTTGGCGCGCTTTTTGACGCATGGTCTTTTCCACGCGATCTTCGCTTACCTCGACTTTAACCTTTAACTGGCGCTGGTCGTCTTCTTCTTTATGAATTGTCAGTGTCACAAAAAACCTCACTCTTAAACGCTCCTCTCTCTCAGAAAAAGCGTCGAAATCTCGTCATCAATAGATAGTTTTAAGCCGAGGCGAAAGATGGCCTCCGTCCCGGCTTGAGATGTAAAAAAGCGTTGCCGTCGCAACGCTTCATGCTGTAAAGTGGGGATGGAGGGACTCGAACCCACACGCCTTGCGGCACATGATTCTAAGTCATGCGCGTCTGCCAGTTCCGCCACATCCCCGGCAAGCTAATAATTATATCATCGGCCTATACTTTGCCAAAATATAATGGTCTAGGTTAAGGAGCCGTGATAAAGTTGCATTGTATCATTTTCAGCTTGCCCCAATACGGCGATTTTGGGCAAGCGCAAGTTTTTAATATGGAGGCGGAAAGTGGGCACCTTATTGGTAAAAAACAGTGCAATGTTGGTCACTATGGATGATGACCGAAGGGAAATTGAGAATGGGGGATTATTCATTCGCGACAGCGTGATTGAGCAAGTGGGCGCGACAGCCGATTTACCGGATTCGGCCGATGAGATTCTCGATCTAAACCGGCATATCATTTTGCCCGGTTTAATCAATACCCACCACCATATGTACCAAACCTTGACGCGTGTGATTGCCCAAGATGACGATCTGTTCACCTGGTTGAAAACGCTTTATCCCATTTGGGCTAGATTAACGGATGAGGCTGTCTACATCAGCACGAAAAGCGCCTTGGCCGAACTGGCCCTCTCCGGTTGTACAACCAGCAGCGACCACCTTTATGTCTTTCCTAATGATTGTACGTTGGACAGCCAAATCCGCGCCGCGCAAGAGATGGGGATGCGCTTTCATGCTGCGCGCGGGTCGATGTCTTTAGGCGAAAGCCAAGGAGGCTTACCCCCTGATCGATGTACGGAGGATGAAGCTGCGATTTTAAAGGACAGCCAACGCCTGGTCGAACAGTACCATGACGTTCAACGACACGCCATGACGCGCGTGGTACTGGCTCCTTGTTCTCCCTTTTCGGTGACAGCGGATTTAATGCGTGAATCGGCCGAACTGGCTCGCGCCTATAACACACGGTTGCATACCCATTTAGCGGAAACCGTTGAAGAAGAAGAATTCTGCCTGGAAACCTTTGGCAAACGCCCGGTTGAGTACGTTGAATCCCTAGGTTGGACCGGTGAGGATGTCTGGCATGCGCATTGTGTTCATATGAGTGAAGCAGAAATCGAGTTATTCGGCCGGACAGGCACAGGTGTTGCTCATTGTCCTGGCAGCAATATGCGTCTGGCCAGCGGAATTGCGCCCGTTATCAACTGGCGGAATAACCGCGTCAAAGTTGGTCTGGGTGTTGATGGTTCTGCCTCCAACGATGGCGGCCATCTCTTAGCCGAAGCCCGATTAGCGATGTTATTACAGCGCGTGGCTCCCGACCGCTATCTCAGCCAAAAACCGGGAGGCCGGGGTGGTTTTGCCGGGGATGCCCATTCCATGAGCGCCCGCCAGGCGCTGGAACTGGCCACCCGTGGCGGAGCTGCCGTTTTAGGGAGGGATGATGTTGGTCATCTGGCACCGGGAATGTCGGCCGACTTCATTGCCATTAACCTCGACCAAGTTGCTCTAACCGGAGCACTTCATGATCCTGTCGCCGCCATCATCTTTTGTGCAATTCCCGGTGTAGATTATTCCATCATCAATGGTAAAACCGTGGTCAAAGAGGGACAGTTAACAACCCTTGACTTACCCTCGCACATTGAACGACACAATGCGATCTCTACAGCCATGATTCGCGGCGAAGATTAATAATGACCAGCTATCTTTCCATGAAGGCAATATTTCAATGATTGTAGGCGCGACCGGGATCGTCATCGACCATTACGGTGATGTGCTTTTGATCCAGCGTGACGATACGCGTACCTTTGCCCCTCCTGGTGGGGCCGCGGAAATTGGCGAGTTACCTGCTGAGACCGTTGCACGTGAAGTAAAAGAAGAAACCGGATTGATCGTGCAGCCGGTTCGACTCGTTGGCCTCTATTATTTTCCGGCCTCTCCCAAAAACTATCTTTTATTTTACTTCCGCTGCATTATGCGCGGTGGAGAAATCAAAAAATCAAACGAATCTCTTCAAGTGGGTTTTTTTAAAACGCATCCATTGCCCAAGCCCATGCTGGACATTCACAAAGATCGAATAAACAACAGTCTGGCTCATCGTGACCAGCAACCAATCTTGAGAACTCAAGAATACACCTGGCATATGCGATTAGGGAAAATGTTTCTTAACCTCGTTGTTTATCCCTGGCTCCATTTTCGCCGCCGTCAAAAAGGGATTGAACCTTATCAAGCGCCTCCAGATTGGCTCGTTACGAATTATCTTATTATCAAGAATAAAGATGGCAAGATATTGTGGACCAGGCCCGTAAGCGGTCAGGATTGGTCATTACCCAATATTGAAAGTAAAAAGAATGAAGCGCCCTGGAAGACGGCCGCTCAATTGGTCACAAATGCTAACGCAATTGGATTTAAACTTTCAGGTCTCGCCGGAATATATCCTGCAAAAAATAGCCCCGAAATGGCCCTTACCTTTGGGGCTTCAATCGTCTCCGGCCAACCTCAAATAGAAAACAATAGGCAAGCCGAGTTCTTTGCCCCTGGCCAGGAGCCACCAACTGCAATTTCTCAGCATGTCGCCTGGCTAAACAGCGCCTTAAAACATAATAACAATGTACATCATGATCATGCTGATTGATCTTAAATTTTGTTGACAGACCCCTTCACCTTGTTATAATTGCCATTCGTCTAATTACAAACGACTGTGTTCTGCCCCCACGAAGTCAGAACAATCGATAACACATTATAAACGCAAGTATGAGACAGTAAACTACCTGCGTAGGAGCACTCTGTCATGGAAGAAATCAGCAACAACAATTCATCAGACACTGAGATCGAAGCCAAACCGGCCAGTATCAACGAACTAAAACCCAAAATGAAACTGAGCGGTAAGGTGGAGCGCCTTGAGCTATACGGCGCTTTCATTGATATTGGTGTTGGCGTCAATGCGCTTGTTCACATCTCAAGATTAAGTACAGAACATGTGAACCGCGTGTCCGATGTGCTGAGTGAGGGAGATGAAATAACAGTCTGGGTCGATAAAGTCGAACCGGATAAGAACCAGATTATGGTTACCATGCTCGAACCGCTTAAAGTGGATTGGCGAGACCTAAAATCAGGTCAAGTCTATTCTGGTACTATTACTCGATTGGAAAACTATGGCGCCTTTGTTGATATCGGCGCTGAAAGAGAAGGGTTGGTCCACATTAGCGAAATTAGCCACGATTATGTCAAATCTCCTAGTGAGAAGCTGAGCGTTGGCGAAGAGGTAGCTGTTCAGGTTTTGGGCTTTAATAAGCGCAAACGAAGAATTGACCTGAGTATTAAGAATTTACAAGAAAAACCGGAAGCGGAAATTGAAAGTTTCACACCGGAACAAGTTGAGGAAATCTTCGCCGAAGAAATTGAAGAATTTGAAGAAGCCCCAACAGCAATGGAAATGGCTTTCCGTGAGGCTATGGGTGATGATTCCATCGACGCCATTGAAAATCGCGGTCGCCGGCGCAAGAAATCGGGTCGAAAAGGACGAAAACGCCGTCGCAGCCGTCGCGATCAGGAAGAACTACTTGATCGCACACTCCAATATCACGGAGAATAAGCAAGGAAAAAAATGGACCTGCGGAAGCAGGTCTTTTTGATTTAAAGCTAGCTACCCGGCAGTTTAGAAATAGGACGCGGACAAGAGCGAATTTCCGCTGATAAAAATAAAAAATTCAGCGTCATCAGCATGAATCGGCGTCCAATTAATCTTCTCTTTGTAAAAGTGTCGGGGTACCAGGATTTAAAACACAGTTTCCGGCCAATCGATCATGAATGCATCGAGCTTTTCACCGGGAGATACCAACTTTATTCCCTCCGGTACAACCAAAAGAGCATTCGCCTTCACCATTGAAGTCATAACGTGGGATCCCTGGCTTCCAGTTGTTTTTGCCTGGTAATCTTGCCCTTGCTTCGTCACAATCGCTCTTATATAGCTTTCTCGCCCATCAGAATGAATGGTATCTGTAAGCGTGACGGATATTTGGGGACGTTCTAAATTTTGAAAACCGGCCATTTTGCGAATGACGGGCCGGACAAACCGCTCAAAGGAAACCATTGCCGAAACAGGGTTTCCTGGGAGACCTAGAAAAGGGATTCCGGAGTAGGTACCGAAGGCCAACGGCTTGCCTGGTCTCATGCGCACCCGCCAAAATCCTACGTCGCCATCTTGTTCGAGAACAGCCTTTACAACATCGTACGCGCCAACGGAGACACCGGCCGAGCTGACCAACAAATCAGCTTCCTGACTGACGCCGGATCGCAGCTTGTCACGAACATTATGTTCACTGTCTCCTGCCACACCTAATGAAATCAGTTCCGCCCCTAAGGCAATAACCTGAGCAGATTGAGCGTAACCGTTGCTGTTACGAATTTTACCCGGACTTAACGGTTGATCGACGCCAATCAGTTCATCTCCGGTCGCCAGGATGGCCACGCGAGGTTTTCGATATACCATCACCTGGCTAACACCTAAACTGGCTAAAACGCCGATCTCTTGGGGGCGCAAGAGATGGCCTGGCTGTAGAATTTGCTGGCCGGCGATTATATCCTCACCAATGTTCCGTACATAATCCCCGGATAATACGGATCGATACACTTCTATCTGGTCCGGCAAAGGTCGATCCGCATCTCGCCAGGGTTCATTTGTATCCTCAACAGGCACAACCGCGTCTGCGCCCTTGGGCATAGGAGCGCCGGTCATAATACGGGCTGTCGATCCGGGTCCAATTTCTATATCAGGTGCCGAACCGGCGGCTATGTCCGCTATGACATTCAAATTAGCCGGCCGATCTTTGGAAATGTTATCCAGATCAGCAGCGCGAACCGCGTAGCCATCCATAGACGAATTAGCAAATGGAGGCAAACTGTCCAGCGCTTCAATGGGTTGCGCAATGACCCGGCCGAGGGCATCAAGTAAGGCAACGGGTTCACTTTCTAAAACATGAACCCCACCCAGTACGAGGGATAATGCATCAGCGACGGTTAAAAATTCTTTATCAGCCATAAAATATCATTGGGCTAAACGGCCGTCCAGCTCCAAGGTTGCGGCCGATCCTTGCATGGCTGTGAGCACATTACCCATATGCGTCCACAAATCCAGCTTACCATCGAAGCAAGCCGCGCTAAATTCGGCCGTCGCTCCCTCAACTTCCCGGCGATCCACGCCGGCGGCGAAATTGTAGTTCTTCCACTTTTTGCGGACAGATTTTAATCTCACATCAGCGATATTTTTAGATGGGCGCACCAGCGTCGTCGCCACGATTAACCCTGTAATTTCATCATTGGCCATGAGCGCAAAATCAATCGGTTTTTCACGCTCAATGCCGGTTCCTTCCGTGTAATGAGACAGAACCGTGCGAATAGTCTCCTCATCCCAGCCCTGCTCGCGTAAAATTTTGGCTCCCTCAATAGGATGGCGATCCAAATCAGGATGAATTTCCCAATCGAAATCGTGAATCAAGCCCACCGTTTCCCAATAATCGGGATCAGCTCCCAGTTTTTCCGCATAGAAGCGCATCGCTGCCGACACAGCCAACATATGTCGACGCAATCCGCTGTCAGATACATATTTGCAGACAAGGTCCCAGGCATCCTGCTTCGTCTTCATAGTCAATCAGATTTCGACTCTTTACCGTTTCTGGCGCCACATGTACAACCTCCCCCATGATTACACCCTTCGGCCGCTTTCTTCTTCAACGCTTCAAGCTCTGCGGACGGCTCTATCTCGCGGCGCATCACCTCACGTTGTTCTCCATTCTCAAGAGAAACCAATACTGCATCACGCAGTACCCGTACATCGACGACTTTGCCTTTGCCATATGGCGTATCGACTCGCTTGCCACGCTTGGGGAGATGTTTACGCGCTTCTATATACTGTTCATATTCATAAACCAGGCAACAGCGCAAACGGCCGCACATGCCCGTGATTTCCTGCGGGCTAAGAGATATACCCTGTGCTTTGGCCATTTTGATGGAAACGGGACTGAATTCAGTCAGGAATGTAGAACAACATCTTGGCGCGCCGCAGGCACCGTAGCCGCCCATGATTTTGGCCACATCGCGAGGCCCCACCGAGCGGAGTTCAACCCTTGATCGAAAGGTACGGTTCAATGCTTTCTGTAGCGGCCGGACATTCAGCTTTTTGTTCTCAGAATTATAAGAGATTGTCAACCACGCTCCGTCGAAGCTGTATTCCGCCTTTAGAAATTTAGCATCTTTAATGCCAAATTCCTCTGCCCGCTCGCGACAGGTGATCAAAGCATCCAACTCTTTTGCTTCCCAAACCTGTTTCATGACCAAGTCCCGCGGTGTTGCCAGGTTATGAATCGTCTTAACTTTCCGGGGTTGGTGCAAACTTCCCGGCTCAACAAAGGCCACAATTTGACCGAGTTGGCGACCACGTTTGGTATCAACGATCACATGATCGCCAGGATCACAATCCATGCCGTCAGCAAGTTTAAAGTGGTAAAGCTTTCCCAGTTTTTGAAAGCGAATACCAATATATTTACTTTTTCCATTCACATTAACATTAGCCATAAAATGCTCCGAGGCACATTGTCCAATATTAACCGATCATCTGGATAGGAATCACGCCTTCTGCCTGTTTTTGCAATGTTATAACGCTAACCTTAGCGGCGATTTTACGTGAAATTTCATGGAGCGCCTTTGCCGCATCGGAATCCGGGTGAGTGACAACGATTGGTTGGCCGGAATCGCTTCCAATTCTCACTTGCGCATCCATCGGGACACTTCCCAAGTAATCGGTATCATAAGTTTCTGCCAGTTGCTCCCCAGCGCCTGTCCCAAAAATGGGACCACTCATATTCTCAACCACACCAATAATAGGCACTTCTAATTTTTCAAAAGTTTTCAAACCACGCAAAGCATCGGCGGCAGCCACCTGCATCGGTTGCGTGACCACTAGCGCACCGGATAAGGGGATGACCTGCGCCAGGGTCAACTGCGCATCTCCCGTGCCCGGTGGCAGATCAATGATTAAATAATCAAGCTCACCCCAATTGACATCGGATAACAATTGCTGAATCGCGCTATGCAACATGGGACCGCGCCAGATTAATGGTTGATCGGGCTTTACTAAAAAGGCCATGGAAATAAATTTTACGCCAAAATTTTCGGCCGGCGTCATTTTTCTATCTTTTACCGGTGGCATTTTTTCAACGCCCATCATCATCGGCACGTTTGGCCCCAAGATATCGGCATCTAACAAACCAACGCGCGCTCCTTGTTGGGCGAGGGAGATCGCCAGGTTGACAGCGATAGTAGATTTGCCAACACCCCCTTTGCCACTGGATACGGCGATGGTATTGCGGAATTGCTGGCCAATTTTTTGACCGATTCGTTGATCGGTAGGGACATTAGAACCCCAATTGATAGTAACCTCTCCTAAACCCTCAAGTTTAGACAAAGCTACCCTGGAATCTCGTTCCATAGTTCCCTTTAATGGGCAAGCCGGGGTGGTTAGCATGATCGTAAAACTCAAATCTCGGCCGTCAATCTCAAGGTCGCGAATCATATTTAACGAGACGAGATCCCGGTGCAATTCCGGCTCGATAACCGTTGACAATGCAGCCAGGACAGATTCTTCCGTTATCTTTTTTCCGTTGTTCTTATCTAGCATCATTCTCTCCTAAAGAAAAGCAAATCGCTCCCCCCTGGAGCGATGTTGCTATGAAATCCAGTTAAAAGCAGTAGATAACCGCTCGTAATTTTATTAATAATATAGCCCTTTGTAATACAATTGCCTGGCCATCGCATCAGCGATCCGATCTTCTTTTTCTTCACCTTCCCCTTTCTTGGCTCGTTTTTTCTTTTTCGATTGCTCGGAAAAATCTCGCGCGGCGGCTTCAGCGGCCGCTTTCTTGGGTGCCAGTGATCGCCAATAGCTAATCGGTTTACTCAATCTTTCTTTGTCATGAATATGCGCTGTGGTGCGATCATAGCTGGCCAATTCATAATCATGGTCCATCTTGATCGCGTCGAAGGGGCAGTATTCAGAACATAGCCCACAGTTCATGCAAATGTCGATGTCGATATAGAATTCCTCAGGTTCCGGCTTTGGCCGGCCGTTCGGCTTTTTGCCGCGCTTAATCCAAATACATTGGGGTGGGCAAACTTTGGCACAAATGCCACAAGATGTACACCAATCATGCCCCCACTTTTGACCCGGAGGGGGATCATCTGTGATCAAAAAGGGAACGAAACGAAAGCGTTCAGGAGTGGGCAGCTTCTCTTCCGGATAAAAAACCGTAACCACACCCTCTCCGTCAAGACTTTGACGCTCATAAAGGGCCTGGTCATTGTAGTAACGGCCGCCCTTTGACATCCACGCTAAGTCTTCCTTATATGAATTTACAAAATGTTTAAGGGTAATACCAAGTCCTTTAAGGACACCCATACCATACATAATAACTCCTAAACAGTCCTTTGGTTTGTAGGGACCGCTTTTTAACCTTTACGAATTAATACGGTCATTAGGGTAAATGCGCATTCTCAAATGCGCGGCTTCTACTAGAACGGCATCCAGGATGCCTACTTACAGGTTGACCGTAATAATTTGTTAATTTCCAAAAGCGGTCAAGCGGCTAAAGCCGCTGCTACGAACCTGGCTTGATTATCTATCCACCTCGCCAAGCACAATATCAATGCTGCCCAAGACACCAACCGAATCAGCTACCTTATGCCCTTCGCACATTTTGCCTAGAGGGGTCAAGTTGATGAAAGATGGCGAGCGAACGTGATAACGCTGGGGATTCGTATCCCGACGTTTGGTCGTCACATAATAGCCAAGTTCACCCTTCGGACCTTCAACTCGGCCGTAGGCTTCTCCAGCCTTCGGAGCGCGCAGAGCATATTGCGGCTTCCCGGAAAAAATAGGGGCGCCTTCCGTTGATCTAAGATGGTGCAGCACCTGTTCCATTATCCGCAAACTCTGACGCATTTCATCCATGCGTACCAGGTATCGGCTGTAAATATCTCCATCATAGCGGACAGCCACATCAAAATCGAGATGCTCATAAAAAGAATAAGGTTCTGCACGGCGAATATCATATGGAACGCCACTACCACGCAATACGGGACCGGACGTGCTATAGGCAATCGCTTCTTCAGGGGAAAGGTAGCCAACACCAATACTACGGGCGCGAACAATTTCATTTCCCGTCATTAATTCATCACCCTGGTCAAGAGCCTTGGGTAGGCGTTCGTAAATCAAATCTTCCAGGAACTCCATAATCGGCTGCCCGCGAATATCATCGGGCAAATCGTAAGCAACACCGCCAAAACGGAAGTAATTGCACATCATGCGCGCGCCGGAAGTCGCCTCAAAGAAATCGAGAATCAATTCTCGTTCGATGTAAAAATAAATCATCGGCGTTTGTAATGCGCCTAAATCATTGAGCAGAAAACCAACCGCCCATAAATGATTGGCAATTCTGGTCAATTCAGCCATCAAAATGCGAATCCACTCTGCCCTTTCCGGCACTTCAATATCTAAAAGCTTCTCGATCGTAATCGCATACCCGAAGTTATTTGACATAGAGGACAGGTAATCGAGCCGGTCCGTATAGGGCATATTCATAATGAACGTGTTTCGTTCACCAATCTTTTCATGGTTACGATGTAAATAGCCCATCACCGGCTTCAAGCCCAAGATCGTCTCCCCATCAAGGGTAACAACCATACGGAACACCCCATGAGTGGAAGGATGTTGGGGACCCAGATTGACGGTTACTTTTTCAGTCGCAAGTTCCGGGGTAGATTCTCTTGTAAATGTCAAACCGGTATAGACATCCGTTTCAACATCATATTCATCGCCGGTCGGCATCCAACCGGCCGGGTATTGAACATTTTTGCCGTACGGTATTTTTTCCTCAGAGCGGAATATATCGCCAGTAGGCCATCGGCTGCCGAATGGTTTATTTTCTTCTTCAAAGAAAGGTTCTTGCCAATCTTTTCGTAGCGGATGTCCATGAAAGCCATCCCAGGTAAGAATTCGCCGCAAATCCGGGTGTCCATCGAAGATCACCCCCATCATGTCGAAGGCTTCTCTTTCTTGAAAATCTGCCCCAGGCCATACAGGAACGAGTGAGGGTACATGCGGTTCATTACGATCGACTTGAACCTTAAATACGACAGGTCCACCACCCCGCTCAATGCTGTAAGCATGGTAAACCACTTCCAGTTTATTATCATCAATTAAATCGACACCCGTCACGCTGGAAAGAAAGTCAAAACCTAGTTCATCCCGTAAAGCGTAGCTGACGTCAATAACATTTTCAGCATCAACGATGACACCTTCATACCCATCCCGTTCATCGTCAACAACACCCTCGGGGAATCGCTCTTTTAAGCCGGCAATAGCATCACCAATCGGATCAAATGCTACCACTTGTTCTTCACCACCCGCTGGTGATTCATTCATTATTTCACTCATTCTTGACCTTCAGGTAAGTGACTGTCACTTCAATCGCTATAAACTCTCTTAATAGAAGTAGAAAGTGACAGTCACATTATGAATATTAATTAGGGAACAACCTACTTACATTGTAAAACCATTTGCACAAAAATTTGACAACTTTTCACTTGATATATGGAGGGGAAACCATTTAATAAAAGTTGTCAAATTTTACAGAGTTCACCAATTTTATGATGATGGTTCAGCAACCTCAGCTTCTTCCGTTCGTTCTGCTTGAGCAGCCTTGTACTTTTCCGCCTCTTTTTGGATGAGATCAAATTGGCGCACATCAACCAGGTCCGGACCCAACACCGGCACAGGGTAAATGCCCGCCGTAGGGTCATCCTTACGGTACCAGGGCACTTCAGAAATCGACTGGTGATCGATCTTCTCCTGTAAAGCTATTAAGCCATTGATCAATGCTTGCGGGGTTGGCGGACATCCGGGGACATAAACATCAACTGGGAGAAATTTATCCCCACCATCAACAACGTTGTATCCTTCTTTAAAAGGACCACCGCCAGAGGCGCAAGCGCCCATAGCCATGACATAACGAGGCTCGGACATCTGGTTATATATACGAACGATGGTGGGTATCATCTTTTTGGTCACTGTACCGGAAACGATCATCAAATCAGCCTGGCGCGGACTGGCTCTAAATACTTCCATGCCAAACCTGGAAAGATCGTAACGGCTGGCGGCCGTGCAGATCATTTCAATCGCGCAGCAAGCTAACCCAAAGCCCAGAGGCCAAAGCGAATTACGGCGTGACCAGTTATAGATTGGGTCTAAAAGTTTTGCTATGTTGGTGACTAATACATTATTGGATAATTCATCAGGGACTGGATTTACCTGGGCATCTCCAGTTACGGATGCAGTCATATGCTTATCGTCTCCTCATACCAAACGGTCTGGATATCAAGTAACATCTGTTCGGTAACTAAAGCTGGATCATCCTGGAATCCGGGTAAGTTTTCCACTAAATCGGCTAATTGAAATAGACCTACTTGCTCAGGATCAACTTGAGGGTGAACCTCCATTAACACGGTGACGATGGCGTAAGTCGAATCCCAATATAGCTCTTGCAAGGTTTTCCACATAAAATTCCTAGATTCCGGATACCAATAAGTATATTACATTGTATAGGTCATTGCTAATAAAGTGCCGGATTTTTATACTGTGATAAAAATGGAAATTACCCTGATCTCTCCTTATCATGGTGGAAGCCACCAGGCCTGGGCTAATGGGCTGAAATCAAACAGCCGGCATCAAGTTCATCTATTAACACTCCCCGCTCGATTTTGGAAATGGCGCATGCATGGTGCAGCGGTCACGCTTGCCCGTAGATTTTTAGAACAGGGTCATAAGCCAGATGTTTTACTGGCAACAGACATGCTTGATTTAAGCACCTTTTTAGCATTGACCCGCAGAAAAACTCACAATATTCCGGCGGTTCTCTATATGCATGAAAATCAGTTAACTTATCCATTGCCGATGGATAAAACGACCGGACCTATGCGTCGCCAACAAGGTGAGCGCGATCACCATTATGCATTTATCAATTACGCGTCGATGATGGCGGCCGATCGCGTGCTTTTCAATTCATCATATCACTACCATGCTTTTTTTTCGGCGCTGCCTAAGTTTCTGAAACATTTCCCTGAATACAATGAATTAGGCAGCATAAAACAATTGGAATCCAGGAGCGAGATTCTGCCTGTGGGCATTGATCTTAAACGCTTGGAAAACGGCGTTGATAAAAATCAGGCCGGTGACGGTCGTGATGATGCTCCAATTATTCTATGGAATCAGCGATGGGAGTATGATAAAAACCCTGAGGATTTCTTTGCCGCTTTGCGGGAGCTTGCCGGTGAGGGCATCCCTTTTCGGCTTATATTATGTGGCCGGCGATATGGAAAAAACCCCCCGGCATTTGATCAAATCATCCAACAGTTTTCCGAACGCATTATCCATGTCGGTCATGCACCCCTTCCACAATACAAGAAATTATTATGGCAGGCGGACATCGTTGTATCAACGGCATTTCACGAATTTTTCGGCATCAGTATGATTGAAGCCATTTTTGCCCAAACATTTCCCATCCTGCCTAACCGGCTGAGCTACCCGGAATTAATTCCGGAAAAGTGGCAACGAACTGTTTTTTATGATAATCAAAATAAACTGGTTGAACGGCTACGATGGGCGATCAACCATCCGCAGATCCGCAAGAAGGTTGCCCAAAAATTAGCTCATCAAGTTACCAGATATGATTGGGGAGTCATTGCGTCTCTTTATGACGACCGGCTTGAGAGCGGATTGATTTAATGGCTTTCCTCAGGTTGTAGCTTTAATTTACGGTAACCCCTGTTCCAGTAAACCAGGGGTGGCTCTTCTTCCCTGGGCACATTACTGGCCTGGACCTGGCCAATGTAAATAGAATGAGTACCTGCCACATAGCGTTCGTATATTGTGCAATCCAGCCAGGCCAGCGCATTGTTTAAAATAGGCGCCCCGGTAACGGCCGTGCTCCAATCGCCTTCAGCAAAACGATCCTCATCTCTGACCCAGGCAAAGCGATTTGACAAATCCACCTGGTCATGGGCAAGGATGTTGACAGCAAAAACAGCACCCTCCCTTTCCAAAATGTGATAGGCACTGGAGCGGTGGTCGATAGCCACCATGATCAAAGGTGGTTTAGGTGAAATCGAGGCAAAAGCAGAGACCGTCAAACCGTGCGGCTGGGTCAATTCCGGCTCATGAATCGTAACCACAGTCACGCCTGAAGGAAAATGGCGTAGGGCATTGCGAAATCTTTCAGATCCAATCGTCATAATAATCCTCAAGTAAATACTTTTTAACAATTGCGGCGATATCAGTCAAATTGTGAACCTGGTTCGCCAAATGGGCGGCATATTGACCGACCAGAATCGTCGGCACCGGATTTCGTGTGTGGCGACGGTGATCTTTTTCTTCAATGTTCCCGTGATCGCTGGTGATAATCAGCAATCCTGACTGAAAATCCCAAGCATCCAATAATCCACCAATGACCAAATCGACTCGCTGCAAGTGGGTTACCGCCTCGCTAAGCGTCCCCCTGTGGCCAATCTGGTCGCTGGGCCAATGTTCAAAAAAGCTGAAGTCATAACTTTTTGCAATGGCGGCAATCTGCTGCCCGGCTTCATGCAAGCTAATCAGGGGCATATCTTCGTATCCAAGAAATTCACGCCAACCCTGTCCCGTAAACCCAGGGCTGACCGCTTTACCCTGGCGCAGTTCTTGTTCACCGAACAGTGGCAGCCCGGCGCTGACAACCGCTAGTGGAACGGCCGAGTACATCCGTTTCCCACTCTCAATAGCATCAAAATATGCCTGGGGGTAAGGTGTGATCAAGGCCGCTTTCTTTCCAACCCGGACCAATTCATGAAATAAGTTTTGTTCTTGAATGATACCCTTAATTTCGGCATTCGGCTTTGGACCATAATGCTTACCGATCTTTTCAGGCACATTACGCCCGGTAAGAATGGTCGCTTGCCCGGAGGCGCTCTGGGGCCTACCGGCAACGCCTAAATTGGGATCTGTAGGTACGAGCACGGCCCGCTCACTTGAAATCAGTCCATTCCCCCGCAAATACCAATCATCGCGACCAAGAAGCCTGGAAAGGTTAGGCATGTCGGCCGTCACAAATGGATTAACCTCAGGATCAGGTCCACCCATACCAACGCCATCCAAAAAAAAGATATGGGCAAAATTTGAATTCTTGTTCATCATCCTAATTTATACTATCTTTGATCTTATGTCGAAGACAACCCATATCAAGATTAACGGGGAAGTAACCATTCCCATATCCGAATTAGAGTTTCAATTCTCACCTAGCAGCGGTCCCGGTGGTCAGCACGCTAACCGCTCAGCGACCCGTGTCACTTTGATTTTTGATGTGGCCGGCTCGCCAAGTCTCGACGATGGAACGCGGGAACGTCTTCTCGATAGGCTAGCCAGCCGTTTGGACAAAGAAGGGAAATTGCAAATTCAAGCCCAGGAAACGCGCAGTCAATCCAAAAACCGTGAAATCACCCTTTCAAGATTCAGCGAAATCCTCTCCGAAGCGCTACAGGAACCAAAAGAGAGGAAAAAAACGAAACCTTCGCTTGCATCAAAGAAAAAACAAAAACGAGAAAAGCAAAAAAAGAGCCGTCTCAAAAAAGAGCGGGGCACAGATTGGTCCCAAGAGATTTAAATATTAATTTGACAATATCGATCAGGGGATAAAAGCCTGGGGGGCAAAAAACTGGTTCAAACAGGGATCATAATCCTGGCCGAGCACCACCTGGTAATCATATTCAAACTGAGTCTCGTCATCTAAATCAATTTCGCTTTGCCGCAGATCAAATATCCAGCTAATCAGCCAATCATAGGATCCTTTAAAGTTAGGGGCATAATAAGTCAATGATGTGGCTTCCTGTTCTGGAACATCTTCCTCACTTTGAACGGGAACAAAACCATACCAGGCTAAATTTTCAGCGGCTAATAAGGCCAACTCCGGATCCCCGCTGGCGTTTACGATCTCCACGAAAATGGGCGCGTTTGTGGCCTTGTTCAAAGCGGGAGGTAAAAATAAACGTTGGATGGTTTCGGCCATCTTGCCCTCTCCTTCCCAGACCGGAAGCTGCACCTGGGCGTCGGTTTCGGGAACCACCCACTCTTCGGTTTTTCCAAGCAGATAAAGATTCTGCACCCCGTTTTCATGAATGGCCGGGGCCAGAGAGGCGATTTGTAATATACGGCCGATATCCATGTCCGTATCGACGGCCTCGTTAAAAGTACTCCACAAATCCGGCACCTTGGAGATAAGGTCTAAATCGACCCCCTGGTTGAGCATTGCTCTCAAGAGTTGCTGCTGGCGTCGACCCCGGTCAAAATCCGAAGACATCAAGCGTGATCTTGCATACCACAACGCCGTATCTCCATCCATATTGTGGATTCCCGGTTCCAGTTCATGGACGTACCAATTTTCCTCATCTTCCGGATCAAGCTCAGGATCTTTAATACGCCAATCCCTGAACCCACAGCTAACAGCTAAATCCACGCCACCCACGCTGTCAACAATTTGTTCAAAGCCTTCAAAGTCCACCTGGGCAAAATAGTGGATGGGGATGCCAAAATTGTACAGGATGGCCTGCCTCAATAAACGGGGACCCCCTATTGTAATGGCAGAATTCAGGCGGTTCATCGTTCCCCCAGGAATATAGACGTACAGGTCGCGAGGCAAGGAGATCATAGAAGCCGTTTTGGCCTCTTGATTAACCGATACCACGATCATTGTGTCCGTTCGTTTGACTCCCCGATCACCTACAGGAGCATCGCTGCCTAAAAGAAGGATGTTAGTAGTGCCATCAGGTACATCAAAGGCGTGAACGGCCGTTGGAATAGCCGTCGCCGGGGTGGACACACCTTCACGGATAGGTTGGGGTTCGCCAAACTCTAACGCCGGGACGATTTGCCGCGCGCTGGTTGGCGTGGCTGAAGGTATCAGTGTGACTGTCGGTTGAGGCTCAGTCGCCACGGGTGTTGCCGTTGCCGGTGGCTGAACAGTTGGCGATTGATTACTTAGCCCTTCTTCGCGGTCTGTTACTTCCCCGGTTGCGGTTTGAGTAGGCGTCGGCGTCTCCTCTAAGGAAATCGCAGTTGCCGTGTCCGTTTCCTGAACCTTCTGCGCAACGGCCGATGGGAAAGGCGTGGGCGTTGCTCCAGATCCGCTACAGCCGGCCACTATCAAAAGAAGCCAAAAGGAGAACGGAAGAAAAAAGATTGTACTGCGATCCAAGTGTCGTGAAGCCATCATTAATCTAGAGCTTTTCTCCAAACTTATGCTCCAGACGGGAGAAAACCAGAAAACCCAGCAGTAAGATCACAACCGAGGTGACGAACGTGCGCAACAGAAAGGCTGGGTTCATAGCCACCGGACCGGCACTGCCGTATGTTCCCCACAACACCGTGCGATAGCTATCGACAATAGAGGCCATTGGATTGATCCAGCGCATCACTTGCGCCGGGTTAAATGTGATCCCCATAATCGTCGCTGTCTCACCAAAAATTTCCAATGAATAAAAAATTGGAGTTAAAAAGAACCAGGCCAGCATCACAACCTCCAGGATCATGAGCACATCCCGGTAAAAAACATTGAGAGAGCCTAATAATAAAACCAGACCTAAGGTAAAGATCAATTGGGTTATAAGAATAGCCGGAACCCAGAGCGCATGGACGGTTAAACCGATACCAAATGCATAAAGGAAAATTATTAACACCACAAAAGCAATGGCGAAATTTACCAGGTTAGATAGCAGAGCTGAACCCGGTAATAGTTCACGTGGGAAATAGACCTTTTTTATCAAAGAAGCATTGGAAGTGACGGCCGTTGTCCCGCTGATCATCGAACCACTGAAAAAATTCCAGGGGATTAATCCCACAAGAACAAATATAGGATATTGGCGCGTAGAATCATTGCCCATTACCGTGAACAATAGCGTGAACACCAGCATCATAGCCAGCGGATTCAACAAGCTCCACAAAATACCAAATATTGAATTCTTATAGCGGGCTTTTAAATCGCGGGAAACCAAATTTCGCAGGAGGTAACCGTAGCGGAATAATTCTTTTAACTTGAAAAAGAATCCGTTATTTTTGCTGTCCGCATCAAAAAGATAAACGGTTGGCTCTTCTTCCTTCACTTTCTGCGCTTCTGCTGTCATTTCTCGATAAATTATGCCGTTAATAAGTGACAGTCACTTTTGTCCTTGTTTAATCGGCAATACTGTCAATAAAGTGACTGTCACACTATTTTATATTGTGGGCATCCTCAGCAAGCGCGTATTATAACCCATGCAGCACTTCGTGATAAACGTCTTCGATTTCCTTTATATACGCTTCAATGGTTTGAACTTCTGGAATGTTATGCCTCCAGCGACTCACTGTTTCCCGTCGTTCAACTAACGTCTTGAGAACTTCACGTAAGGCAACTATATCTCCGACAGGAAACAGACGGCCGTTCACATCATCCTCAATCTTTTCCTCCATGACTCCTAACCGCGTGGCAATGACCGGAACTCCTGCTGCAAAGGCTTCATCTAAAATCAAAGAGGAAGTCTCATACCAGAGAGTTGGCAGGACAATGACATCGAATTCGGCCAGTGCCGGCCAGATATCCTCATGGGCAATAGAACCAACCAGGTTAATATGGTTGTGGCGAATTAAATGTCTCAATTCTTGGACATAATCCGGAAAGACAGAGAGGTCACCGTATATCGTAAGTTCAATCTCATCTTCAGCCAACCCATTTACTGCTTCAACCAGCACATGCAGCCCTTTCTGCCGGCTGATGCCGCCGATATAACCGATATGAAGGGGGAGGGCGGCTTGCTTATTTCTTCGCTTTTCTCGCGCAGCTTTTACCTTATCCTCCGGCAGTTCAAGACCGTGTTTGATCACGACCATCTTAGCTGCTGATGCTCCCAAGCGCGTATAAATTTGCTTGACAAAATGTGTAGGAGCAATAATTTCACTCGCCTGCTGCAAGACCCTACTTAATTGACGATTTCGGAAACCCATCAGCGGTGCCACAGCCGGCGCCAGCCAACTCAGGTTCGGCCGTCCGGCTCGTGCCAGTGCGCAGCGCGCGCAGTTGAAATATAAGAAATCAGGACCGTTACAAATCTCCTGATTCGTATTCGTCAACAATTGGGCATTGGCACACACATACCAGTAATCATGTAAGGTCAGAACGCTGGGAATCCCCTGAGTAGCCAGATGATTGATCAGGTCAATGGGCAAACCCATCAGATGTTGGATATGGACCAGATCCGGTTTCAATTCAATCAGTACGTTCTTAAGAGCACTTTGAAGTGCGGCTTGCCTGAAAGAGTCGAAAAAGATCTGTGAACGTGAACGCGGCTGCAAGCCGACACGAAAAACTTGGACGCCCCCCTCTTCAGTTTTCAGAACATTTTCCCCCGATCCAACATCAGGATAGGGACAGAAGACCGAGACATCATGACCCGCAAGCGCCTGGTATTTGGCCAGTGTTTGCGTGTACAGTTCGGTTCCGCCGATGAAATGAGGTGGATATTGATGAACCAGGTGTAATATCCGCATGATTATTTACTATGCGAAGCAATTGTAGCCTGATAGGCTTCCTCTACAATATCGGTCACAGCCTCCCAGGTATACCGGGCCATAAGTTTTTGGTATCCTTTTTCCCCCATTTCCTGGTTTAACTGTGAATCCTGAACCAAAAGCCGCACCGCCTCAGCCAATGCCTGCACATCCCCATAGGGAACAAGAATCCCATTCTGGCCATCATCAACCACGGCGGGGATACCGCCTGCGTTTGCAGCAATGACCGGACGGCCGTGCAGCCAGGACTCCAGCAGAACGATACCAAATGAATCCGTCCTTGAAGGAAGCAATAGCGCCCGCGCTTCTTTTAGATATGCATGCTTGAGGCTCTCATGAACAAGACCCAGGTGAAAAATACCCTCTTGTTCAATCGGGGAAAGATCATTGTAATATTGGTTGAAAGTGTCTGTTCCTCGTCCAATCATGGCCAGGCGAATATCGCTGCCTCCACGCCTCAACTTCAACACAGCCTGGGCGGCATGAATAGCCCCTTTTTCGGCCGTTGCTCGACCTATAAATAAAACAAATGGTTTTTGCGGTAGATTTTCTTCAGGAAATGAAGCGACGGTTTGTGGAATGTCTACGCCAGGGCCGGCGACTCTAAAATCTCTCAGATTGACGCCCCGCTCTTTCAATCCCTGGGCCTCCAGGACTGTGTTGGTGATTAGCATGTCGGCCGTCTCCAACATAACCCGTTGGTGGCGCATCGTTGAATTTAACGCGACCTTATCTTTTGGACCGGTTCCCAGGTGTGCTAATGGGGAAGCAACAAACGGGCGTTGTTGCTCCTGCGCATACCGCCAGGCCGCCATCATGGGATATTCCCAGGAGATATTAAAACCGTGGATCACATCCACAGGATAGTCGACCGCCGCCAGGGCTTTATTTATCTTTTGCAGCGACGGTACCTTTTCGGCCATTTTTTGCAACAAGCCTAAAGTGCCCGGCAAAGCGGAAAACGAGACCATCGCTTTCCGCCAGGCAAGCAATCCTTGCCATCCCCCCCTTACCGGCTTGACCGGAACTCTGATAATGGTCAGGCCTGGCTCTAATGTTTCACAGCTTAACTCTCCTTCAGCACCAAGCCAAAAGTCTCGTTCATGGGTTGCATGGCTGGTCAGCACAGAAACCGTATGGCCTCGTTGGTGAAGCTGTTTGGCCAGGGTTCCGGTGTGGCGCTCCCCGCCCCCAACAAACGGCGGAAAGGCTGGAGTGACGATCAAGACATGCATGATCCAAGTTTATACAGGTCATGGTAAGAAGGGCAAATAGGAACGATTTAGTTCCTCAACGACTTGAATGGTAAGTGGTATAACCTGCCTCATCACTTGATTCCCGTTCTGGAAAACCTTAACAGTGATAATTCCGAACGAAAAATCTCCAACGGGCATATTGGGCGGAATTTCTACTGTTACCGGAATGGTTGCAATCCCTTGAACCGTACCGGAGCTTCTGTCAAATTTCACCAAATCAGGCTCGGCGGCACTGATTTGCCAATCGTAATCACCCAATCGGCCGTAGACAGTGATCGCAAAATCTTTACTTCCTCTAAACCCTTCCTCAATCACTAATTCTTGTTTCTCAGGATTAATTGAGACATCGGGCACGGCTGCGCCGGTTCGGGCCGCATCACGCTTGAACATCGGCCAATCGGTAGAAGGGGAAGAATTTGGTAAATCCCAAACGTGCAATTTGCTGTTTTGCACAACCAATTCCAAATGTCCATCACCATCAAGATCCCCGACGGCCGGATTATTCCAAACACGGGCACCCGTATAGTAAGCAGGCTTCGTATCCTTGGAATGAGTGGCTGTTAATTGATGACCCGACCCGGAAACAATGACGATTTCAGCAGCATGTCTTAAAAATATTTCCATTTTGCCATCACCCGTGTAATCAGCGAGGATGAAGCCAGTTCCAACATCATAATCATCCAAAACCTGGTTGAAATGGGTTCTAGGCGTCATTGGAAAACCGGCAACGGGCTGGCCATTTAGATGCCAGGCGTAAAGTTTTCTATCTCTGGCGGCAACAACAATATTCGGTTTCCCGTCTCCCGTAATATCTCCAATGGCCGGGGATGCCGTCACCACACCGCCAACAGGTTTCCCGCCGCTCCAACCTGGCAAATCATTTCCTTTATTGTCCATGCCAAAGAGCCGGAAACCCAGGGAAGGTTTATCCGGGCTTTTATTGTAATAATATGAACCTGTACCTACAAAAATTTCCGCCCGATCATCTCCGTCACCATCCAATACGGCCGGGGAAGAGGTCACAGATTCATGAATATAACGAGGGAAACCAGGCAGAAAATTTCCATTATGATCGACGGCATAAATTGATCCCCCACAATATCCCGGTGTCCTGACCGGAGCATAGGGACAATTCCAGGGATCGATGACCGGTTTCCAACGAGAGTCATAATTCCCTTCATCGGAGCCAATGACCAAGTCGGGATATCCATTGCCAGATATATCGGCGATTGCAGGAGATGACCAGATCGTATCGCCCAGGCGCCCTTTTAATACATCCCAACCAAAACGTTGATAATGATAACTATTTGGGGGAAAACCTGGCAGAAATTTACCATTCAAATCTATGGCATAGATCCTTTTGTCGAACCCACCATAAACAATTTCTAATTTGCCGTCTAGATTTAAATCACCCAGTGCCGGAGTGGAAAAAACGGTTTCACGACAACCTTTGGGTGGAATCTCCCAATTATCGGATAAGACAGGAAAGCCCTGAATCACGTTTCCCTCAGAGGACAGAGCAATAACACCCCCTTGTGTGCAGATGGAGTGTGAGGTCGTGCCGGCACCAACGACTATTTCTATTTTCCCATTCCCATCAAGGTCGGCAACAGCGGGAGATGAATGAATCTGCTGTGTTCCCGCCGCCATGCCAAAATACGGGGCAACATCCTTACTCCAAATCAACGAACCGTTATGCCGAAAAACAAGCACATGTCCATTGTTGGTTGCTACAATTATTTCTAATTTCCCATCACCTGTTAAATCAACGACAACAGGCGAGGATCGGTGGCAGTTCGTATCGCTGCTAGAGCCGGGGCATGCCCTTGAGGGGAGGCTCTTTGTCCATTCGGGATCTACTTCATTTGAGCCACCAGGCTCCGCTTTTATAACACCGGTGGCGGGCTTTATTGCCAGCAGAACAAAGATAAAGGTTAGGACAATCAGCGAACGTCTACCGAAAAATGGTAGGTAATTCATCACTTACTCCTCTTCGAAAGATTGTGATTTATTTACGAAACGTTCGTTGTCGGACGGTATTTTAAACTATGGATTTGATAATGCGAGGATATAAGTTCGATTCTTCAATGGGATTAATAATACTAACTTAATCTTAATGGCAGCTGATTCAGCAATTTTTGCCAGGTTTTCCGAACATGTTGTTCCAGGAATGATTGAACCCTGGCATTCTGCTGCTGAATGATACGCTCTCGAAACTGCTCATTTTCGAGGATGAAATCAGCAGCCTCGGCTAACGCCTCAAAATCTTTGACATTAAACAATACGCCGGCATCACCCAGTGTGTATGGAACAGCGGTGGAAGCAAAGGCTAGGATTGGCAAGCCATGATACATGCTTTCGATTAACGGTTTGCCGAATCCTTCATGTTCACTCATTGAAATATAAAGATCGGCCGAGGAATAGTAGGTCACCAGCTCCTGTTGGCTTACATGCCCGGTAAAAATGACGTCATCCCGTTTTAATCTCAAGCTGTTTGCGTATTCCTGCAACCAGTTGACATAAGCCTCATTATCCAGGCTGCCTACTAAAATCAAACGGGCATTTGACTGTAACCGTTGATAGCAGTAAAGAAAATTTAATAAATCCTCTTGTTTTTTATTGGGGGCAACACGGCCGACAAATAGAAATGATGGCCTTCGTTCCTTTGTTTTCGCCGAAAGGGTCACGTCTAACGGCAATTTGTAATTAGATTCTTGCAGAACGATAGGCAAGACGGCCGTATTTTCATACCCTAAATCCAACAATTCCTTCTCATTGTAGGGGGAGTCGGCCAAAGCTAATATCGTCCGTTGGCGCATGTCTTCTAGCTGCCTGCGCCCCTTCAGGAGTTGGGCGCTCAGCGCTGGGTTTGACGTCTTATAAAACTCTGGTGGTGTAATGTTATGGTAAACTAAAACCTGGGGTAAATGAACGTTTTTCAGCCGCTCTGCCATAACCGAACCGACGGCATGATGATGAACCAGGCATTGCTCAGCCGCGTCCGGCTCGTACTCTTGAACCGGCCGCACCACATCCTGGAATATCGTTTCAAATTTTGTAGCATAAATGTGGGAAACGAAGCCCATCTCCTTCAGCCATTTTTGAATCAGCAAGACATGATCACTCACCGCATCTCCGCGATACATTCCTTCCGTAAATTGATGCATTATTTGATGCTTCACTGATCACCAATCCTGCTGCCATTGTTTAATGATTGACAAAAAGCGATCAACGACGATTGGCCAGGAGTAATTCAAACGTACATACGATCGGCCGTTTTGCCCCATGCGACTGGCTAAATCTGGATACTTTCTAAACCAATTCAATGCCCCACGGAATTCACCATACGTGGCAAACCATAAACCACCTTTTGCACGCTGCGCATGCCCCCTGGTGACGGCGCAATTTTTATGGACAAGGACCGGCCTTCCAACAAACCACGACTCCATGATTGTTAGTGAAAAACTTTCATTTATCGAGGGTTGACATAGCGCAAGTGCCCCACGATAAAGATCCACTTTTTCCTGTTCATCCACAAACCCCATGCATTCGATTGCCGGATGATCCGGAATGGTAAAACTCCCTCTGCCCGCGATCTTTAATCGAAACTGGTTTTCCTCATCCGTATAACGCATTGCATATTCGAGTAATAAAGGTAAATTTTTACCTTCATCAAGACGGCCGACATAAAGTAAGTACGGGAGATCGTATTCCGGATCGTTTCTCTTTTTCCCACCTAATTCAATCCCACTGCCGATTATTGCGCTTCGAGTCAAATTCATGTAAAGACAGTTTAGCGCCAGATCCTGCTCTTCAGGAGAATTGAAAATATTGCCCTTTGCCGATTCCATCAACAGCCGGATCGGCTCCAGGTAGGCGAAAATCTCATCGTGCAGGCAGGGCCAAACAACAAGCCGGTCAAGGGCGAGCCATGCTGCTTTAAACACCAGGGGGCTGATTACCGGAATGGCAATGACCAAATCAAATTTTTCATGATACCGTCTGGAATGTTCAAAAAGTGTCCTACTCGACGGACCGCTCTCAATCCATTCAGCCTGCTCGTTTAATGGCAACCTTCCCTTCGCAAACAGCTTGCCTGTTAGCTTCTCAAACGGATGTCGATCCCAGGGATCTACCATGAACCGGCGGACATGAACACCTTTTATTTGTTCATCGCCAGGAGGGAAATGATTCTTCCAGGTTTGGTAATTTTTGGCGCAGGTCGTCCAAACCTCGGCATAGTGGCCGCGGCGCGCCAGTTCTTGCAACAAGCCGCGAGCCAATGTCTCCGCACCCCCACCGACATCTTTCCCATAACGCGCGCTGATAACGGCGATTCGCATCCTTCGTTAACGACCTTCTCCTCGCAACTGCTCCAGTTCTTCTTGCAATCGCGCTATTTCTCTTTGTCGCTCCTGATTTTCAGCCAGGAGCTTGCTTAATATTTGGAAAACCTGGCCGTTTATCTCCGCCTGCCTTTCCGCTGTGCGGTTGGCATAGTAATGGGCTGGACCATGCAGCATCCATTGCATTTTCCTCCAAAGACGGCCGATGATGGGCAAACGGCTGAAGCCACTTTCCCTAATATCCAATTCAGTTCCGGTCAATTTAAGATTTTGTTTTATACTGTCCAACAACTGGTAAAGTCCCAAATCATATGGGATATCATCCGGTTTTTCCGGGTAATTGGTTCGATGATAAGGGGGGAGTTGGGGATGTTCACCCTCGAAAAGACGCCCGGAATCCAATAACTTTGATTGAATTTCAGCCATGATTTCTTTGGGGTCGACCTCAAAATCCTCTATAGGAATGGGGGTTGGTTTTCCCTCATCAATTGACCCATTTTCCATTGTTGCCAGTCACATCTCCAGTTGCAAATCTATTGGCCAGAAAGGACCTCAAAAATCGCTTCGTATTTGGCCAATATAATGTCCCAATCATAGCGGCATTTAACAAAATCACGACCCTGCCTGCCTAATTTGTGGTTCAAATCCGGATTATCTAACAGAGCTAACAAGGCTTGTGAGAATTCGTCATACGTATGGTAGTAAAGTCCGCCATTACTCTGTTGGCATTGGTGTTTGAGCACGGTGCAGTGCCCATTCACCAGGACCGGTTTTTCTACAAACCATGCTTCCAGGCAAATCATAGACAAACTTTCATAAATGGAAGGCATGACTAATACCCTGGCTGCCTGTAATGCATCAAACTTATCTTGCTCGGAAACAAAACCCAACGAGAGGATGTCAGGATGGTCCGGCAGTTCAAGATTCACCCGACCCATAAGCAGCAGTTTCAAGGACCGGTTTTGCTCAAATTGAAAGCGTGAAAAATTATCCAGCAGCTCCGGTACATTTTTAGACTGATCCACTCTACCAACGTAGAGAATGAAATCTTCTTCAACGCCAAATTTCCGGCGAAACCGTTGTGCATCTAGCTCAGCAGGCACATTGATCCCAATCCCAGCAATCACGCCAGGAACCTGTTGGTTGGCGGTAATTTGATGGACGTAATCCCTTTCAGGCTCCGTGTTATATACAATCACCTGCGGTAGATGAAACAGGGATCGAAAAACAGGGAATTTTATATAGGGTTCTTCATGCGCTGTGGGCACAAGGATCGCCTTATCGGATACAAGGGGCAAGCCAAAAAAGGTTGGCGCATAAAGATATGTGAAAAATATAAAAAAATCAAAACTATCATATGAGGCATGAATAAAATCAAACATTCCCGTTGAATAAGGTCCCTGGTCTTTGATCCAACGATATTCGTCGAATAATGAATGCTCTTTAAACAACAACGCGGCCGTGCGCTGTCTCATGTCCAGAATACGTAAACGGTCAACTGTAAAGCGGTGAATCTGAACGCCATTAAACTCGCTTTCACCTGGTGGATATTCGTTCTTCCAGGTATTGTAATCGACAGCACAAGTTGTGATGACATGTACTTCAGCCAAGTGCAGCAAGTGTTCAGCAAGCCAGCGGGCATGCAGTTCAGCCCCACCATTGACTTCCTCACCATACCGCTGAACGACCAGGGCAATTTTCACCAGGCCGCCCCGCTTTTTTCAATTTGCAGGATGCCTGCTTGTTGTAAGTAACCAAGAAACTTTTTCTTTACATTCGGTTCCAGGTAATCTTGTATTCGCTGATACTGTCTCTCTATTAATCGTTTCCGCAAGGCTTGATCATCCAATAATAAAGACACCAATTCTGCTAATCGCTCAAACTCTTTTTCATAAAAGAGGAGACCTGCCGGACCCATGGTGTCGGGAACGGCCGACGCAGCGTAAGCCATGACCGGCAGTCCCAAATACATACTTTCAATCAATGGCACCCCGAAACCTTCATGTTCACTCATGGAGACATAAATGGAAGCATGCCGGTAATAGGTCACCAGATCTTGTTGTGAAACCTTGCCGGTTAAGGTCAAACCATCTGCAACCCCAAACGCTTCTGCCATCTGCTCCACCCAGGTATCATAGCCAATCTCCCAACGATCTCCTACCAGAATGAGCCTTATTTCAGGATTGAGCCGCCGGCAGTAAGTGAGCAGCCTGACCAAATCTTCTTGTTTTTTATTGGGAGCCAGTCGGCCGACGAATAGCAAAGTTGGTCCCCCGTTACTGAGTTGCTCTACTAGAGTTTCATTGTCCGGCCAATCGTAATCCTCTGGACGCAGGGTTATAGGCAGCACCTCCGCCTGCGCATAACCCGCTTCCTGCAAATCCAATCTATTAAAGGGCGATACGGCGACAGCCAATTCAGTAATTGATTTGAGGTTTTGCAACTGCTGCAAACCCATACGGGCTAATTCAGCCCTTCCGGGATCACTCCTTACAAAGTATGGAGTCGGTGTTATGTTATGGTAAATCAACATCAGCCGGGGTTTTTGCCGTTTCAGAAATTGGGGTAAATCAGATCCGATACTATGATGGTAAATTGCCCAATCCCCTTTTGGACTTTTTCGATAGGAAGAAAGATGCCGCACTTCCGTTTCCATGCTTCTATGAATATATTGAGCATAGATATGGGATTTGAAGCCCAACTCCCTTAACCAACGACGGATAATTAATGCCTGCCCGGTTATCGCATCACCGGCCGTTGCCCCGGTCAAAAATTGGTGCAGTTCGTTTGGCATCACCGTTGATCCTTCTTGAGCGTCTCAACCTCCTGCCTCAGGTTGTCAATTTCTTCGCGCTGCATTTCAACGATCCGGGTCAACTCATTTAACGAGCTGATCAGATGATTGTCTAACTTCGACTGATAAGCAATATGGCGATTGACATAAAACAGGATCAATTCATGGACCTGCCCCCGAATCATTTGCCAAAAGCGACCCAGTAGTGGGACTTGGGTGGCCGGGGAATTGGCCAGAATAGGGGCGGTCGGTGGCGGGTTTATCTCATTTGCTTGCCTCAGGTGATGATATAAATTGGGATTATACGGCCGATCTGAGGGTGGTTCAGGAAATTGAGAAATAGTTCCAAAAGTCGGGAAGAGTAACCTTACTTCTCCTAATTCATCGCGGCGCCTGGCAACTCGTCTGTCTATCTCGGCAACCAGATCGGCCGAACTGATCTCCGGATCGTGTATTTCCAACCAATGTTCTCTATCCTGCATGTTGCAACTCTCCAATCAAGCGTCGATATTTTTCCATCACGGTTGGCCATTGATAATTATCGAGGACATATTCACGACCGTTCTTTCCCATTTTGCTCCTTACCGTCTCATTTGTAAATAAGTAAGCAACCGTTTCCGCAAATTCCGGGTAGGTAGTGAAATAAAGACCCCCATTACTTTGACGGCAATGTTCGACTGTAACAGCGCAGTGACCATGAACCAAAACCGGCGTTTCTGCCAACCAGGACTCCATGATTACCAGTGAGAAACTCTCATGAACAGACGGCTGGCATAAGATGGTGGCCGCCGCAAAAGCATCAAATTTATCCTGCCGGTCGACATAGCCTAAGTCAATGACATACTCCTGCAAATCAGAATCAATCTGTACAGCACCGGGACCCATGAGCACCAGCTTATAGTCGAGCTTTTGTTCCTGGGCATATCGCCGCCAATAGTGCAGCAAGAGCTGCGTATTTTTGCCAGGATCACGGCGGCCAGCCATAAGTATAAACGGCTCTTCAATTTCAAATTTTTTCCGGAATCGATCGGCATTTACCTCAATATCCGTATCGAGCCCTTCACCAATCACCTGCCGAATTTGTTGGGGTTGCGATCCATAGATGTTTTCAACCAGTTCCAACTCTGCCACACTATGCAGAATCAACGCTCTCACCTTCAAAATAACATCTTTCATAATGTCAAGATAAGCATAACTTTCATCGTGAAGGCAGGGGATGATCGCCGAACGTTCAGGCCAGATCTGTGTTCCCTCAATTGTTGTGGAGAAGAGATAAGGGATGAAAAAGAATATTGTTTCCTGATCCTCGGATGCGATGTGGTCCAATAAATTTGGACAGCGTATCATTTCCTTCTGGTACACCAGTTCTTCTGCTCTGGTCAGACGTTGCCCCTGCTGTAATCGCCAACTGGCCCATTGAAAAGCAGGGCGATCCGTTCGTTCAACCGCAAAGCGGCGAACGGGAATGCCATCCTCTCTGCTGATTCCCGGCCGGTGATAATTCTTATCCCAGCTCGAAAAAAAGTCCCGAATACAGGTCGTGAGTACCTCAACCTGGAATCCGGCAGCTTGTAAATGAGCAGCGGTTCTTCGGGTCTCAGACTCCATCCCGCCAGGAATATGAGAGCCATACCAGGGGGAAACAAAAGCGATTTTCATCAGCAAGTTAATTCATGATGATCGGAAGCCACATATTCTGGGCCGGCCGGTCATATATATAGGTGGCCGTATATCTCTTGCGATTGTCTGGCGCCGGAATGAGCAAGATTGGGTCGCCGGTCACAAACAGTCCATTTTCCAGCCAATGAGAGAATGTCCAAATATCGTGCTCGAATATCGTTTGCGGATGTGCCTCAATTTCTTGTTCCGTCCCCACAATTGCCCGGTACGTGTGCGGAGCCAGTTGATCGGCTTGATTGACACTGATTTGCGCCGATCGCGGTCGAGTTTCTATTTGTAAATCTACCCATACTGGAAAAATTTCCTTACTGACTGTTACTTCTTGCCCATCTTTCGTAAACATCGTCAGGTTAAATTTGTACCATAGATTCCAATCTCCCCCATGATTGTCAGTTGAAATGTCGAGCACATCACTAATCACCGAAGAATTTGAAATCAAAGGATGGCTATGCTGGTTGTGGTGGAAATCAATCTGCCATGAAAAGGGTTGAGCCGGATCAAGTCCATCCAAATTTGACCGCTGAGCCTCATAAAGCCATTCGTCTCCACCATGATATTTTGTCCTGGAAGGGGCGGTCAGGTTCTCTAAATGAATCGCCGGAAATTCACCTGAGTAGACAGTGATCGTTTCTTCAACAATGTCTGATTCTCCGCCGCGAATATCGACCACTTTCAACCCGGCTTGAAAAGTGCCATCCATTTGATAGGTGTGCTGCACATCCGATTCATCTGTGATGATCGGCGGCGACCCATCGCCAAAATCCCAATGGTATTTAAGTACGAGATCATCGGGATCCGAACTGCCGGCCGCAGAAAAGGCAACCCGCAGCGGAGAGGGACCCATTGTTGGGGCGGCAGATAACGCAGCTTCAGGTACTTGATTGTCTTGCCCACTGTAGAAAACAACAACAATTCTGCCATTGCGAATCTCCAACAGATACAATCCCTGGTTAAAATATTCGATATCGACAATACTGTCACTGTTTTCAGCAAAAAGTTCAAACGTGCCATTAAGGGGATCGGCAGAAGCCATAAAATTTTGATTGAAATCGGCGAAAAACAATTTGTTTTGATATTCTTGCGGGAAGGCATTTCCTTCATAAAATGCTAAACCGGTGACCGCACCGCTGGTCCCAACTCCCAAGGACTCATCATGCGCATAGGTTATGGCCGGATCGGTGAAATGGGGTGGCGCCGGATCGCAAGGTTTTTTCTGACCATAAGGGCATGGCCCTTCCCTCTCAGGAAAACCGTAATTCGCGCCGGGCGTAATAATATCAATTTCTTCCCACGTTTTGGCCCCTACATCTCCTAGCACAATCAGCCCATCCGACGCGCGCTTAGCCAACCGGTACGGATTACGAAAACCTATCGTAAAGATTTCGGGTCGCGCAACGGGATCAGT
This sequence comes from Anaerolineae bacterium, assembly GCA_028277515.1. Next base: position 8,519 of record JANQGC010000027.1, on the reverse strand, counting down.
GAGAAATGGGTTGTCAGGAGGAATTTCGTACCCCATTTCGGTCGGACGAATCCGAATCACCTTGCCATAAAGAAGGCTTAAATCTTGAGATGATGCGAGATTGCCTCGATTGCCCATAGACAGCAACAAATTACCCGCATCATCAAATAAAAGCCCGTTGCCGTGATGGATCTGGTGCCAAGGCTCATCTTCGAGCAGCAGTAACTCCGAAGCGGGATTGGCCGTGCCGGTTTGCGGGTTAAATTCAAAACGTGATAATCTGAGCTTCGTTTCCCCTTGCCAACCTGGACTATTGATGCCAGTAGCATACCACACGTAAAAATAATGATTGATTTGGAAATCAGGATCCAAAACTAATCCTAAAATTCCCGAATCCCAAAAAGAATTCGTGCTTAAGGTTAGCACCGGATTTTCTTGCACAACGCCATTTCGAACCAGTTTTATGGATGACCAGCTATCTTCAAACTGTCCTGATCCTTTTTCCGCAACGATAATATCTCCGGAGGGCAGGAACTCCATATCGACAGGAAAAGTGAGACCACCGGCAATTGTTTTCACCGAGAAGCCAGGAGGCAATGTCATGCTGTCATTGTCACTGTTGGCCGGATATACAAGAAGAATCAGCAGCAAGGCGACAAATAATGAAGGCATCACCAAAAATGCTTTCTTTGTTGACTTCATTTTCAACTGAGGTAAATATTTTTGTCCATCTTGCATAAACTTAGCGACCTGCATCAGATTCCGTGACATCCTCCTCCATCTCCTGGCTTAACAATGTAATGAGCTGCAAAATATGATCGTTAATGGCAGCCTGTTGAGAAACGGATTGATTGACATAAAAAAGAACAAGCTCATGTATTTTTTCTCTTAATTTATCAATGATCGGGCCTATTAAGGGAACTCCGGAGGGAGACACCTGGATTTTTACGCCCACCTCCCCTTGCAGCAGAGTCGCCTGGTAAAGCTGCTCATAAAATTGGGGGGATAGGCGATCTCCTTTAACCGGCAGCGGGGGCTTGCCAACCCGTCTTTGCTGCAATATTTGCTGCCGAATCTCTTGCATTATTTCTTCAATATTGACGTCATTTGTTTCATTCATTTAATCGTTCACCGCTGTTCAATATGAGATATTGGCAGAATCCAGCGCACCGGCACAATCGCTTGTGGCTTATGTTCATAACTGCTTTCCAATCGTTGGCTGTGAATCTCAACAATCTCCTGTTGGTAAGGAAAGCCATGATTTTCCAACCAGGTGGACTCGCCGATCCAAACCACCGATCGGCCGTTATTCTGCCAGATTTCAATCATTTCAACCAACTGTGGACTATGTAATATTTCAGGATCGCGCAGGCTGTATACGTCATGACCAAATATAAACTTCAATGGCGTTCCCCAAAAATCACCAAGACCAACAGGTGATTGGTCATTAAAAACTAAGATGGAGTTCGGATCAAACGCCTCTTCAAGGGCTACCAATTGATCGTAGACACCAAAATGATCGACCTGGCTGATAAAACCTCTGGCCGACCAGCCCAGTCCGAAAAGCCAGATGACAGCTAATATCATACCTAGAAAAAATCGAAGAGGAGGAAGTGATTGCCAATCGCGGGGCCATTTGACCAACCAACCCAGCAAGTAAGCCCCGCATAGGATAAAAAATGGAAAGGCGACCGGCACGTAGCGGCGCATGACGTAAACGTGATGGGGGTTGGCTCTGACATCCCACAAATATAGGGCGGAAAATAATAACCCAACCGCCAGTAATACGGCCGTTTTCCACTGTGCATGCCATATGAGCAGGCAGCAGCCAATTATCCCAAACCAAACCCCGGTTGGGAAAAGATACCAGCCCAGGCGAAGAAAATTTTCATGATTGGCAAGCAAAATGGTTGACTGACTGAAGGCATCCATGACCAAAAGTGATTGCCCTCCCAAAGGACGGATAAACCAGCCATATAGAGCACCCAATAAAATCAAAGCAATAAGCGTCATTTGTAATGAGCGCTGGAACCTCTCTAGACCCGAAAAACGGCCTTTGAAATAATAGACAAGGACCAGGAAAATAGTGCCTATTAAAACTGCCAGGACTGGAACCAACCAACTACGTGACAAAATACGCAGCCCAAAACCAATATGTTCATAAAAATAGGGGGCGCTTAGCACAATTCCATGACTTAAAGAATGGATGATCAAAAATGTAAAGGGTAGCAAAAACCACCAATTACTCTTTTGCCAACCACGCCCCCACAAGGCAACGATGAAAAGCACGAAAATGGGCAGCATGATCAAGATATCAATGCGCACCAGGAAAACGGACCCTAACATCAAACCGGCCAGGAGCGCCCACATGGAACGTGGCTCCCGTTGATCCAGCCAGGTCATTAACGCCCACAATCCCGTCCACAACAAAAATTGCGCCAATGCTTCGGTTGCCGGATAGCGGGCGAACCAGACTTGCAAAGCTGTGAGCGAAAAGGCGATCAACAGAAGGACGGCCGCATATTTTCCTGACAACTGGCGAACGATCAAATACAAAGATAATGTGGACAGTAACATCCATAAACCGGTCAACAACAGTTCAGTTCTTACACCGGCCACAATATCGCCTGCCAAGGAAAAGGCAATCGCCAGCCAGGTAGGATGCAGTGGATAAAACTGCGGGGTGATCGCCCCTTCCCCGGCATCAGACACATAAAATCCTGGAACCAGATAAGAGGAAGCAACCGGATTTTCCAGCAAAGGTCTCAACACGGCCGAGGAAAAAACCGGGTCAAGCGTGGCGAGATGATCATCCGTAATTTTAAACCCGCCATTTTGGGCAATTTCCGCTCCTAAACTGATATAGACCCCGGCGTCAGCGCCACCCATAATATATTCATGCGGCCGAAAAAAGAGCCATCCCGCAGCCGCGATCCAAGTAACAAGAATGATCCCTTCAATCCATCTTCGCCAATTTCGGCCGGCCGGAGGTAAATCAATGTCCAGAAGTATGCCTGGTTTGTTTTCCCCACCTCTCAGTTTTCGCCACCAAAACAGAATCAGCAGCACCAAGAATACCACCCCCCAGCACAAGAACAAATTCCGGAGTGAAAATAATCCGGCTTCGGCCAGGACCAGGGCTATCCACCCGCTTACGCCAATTCCCAACGAGATAGATGCAAAAATCAAATTTAATCGCAACCGCACAGGGAATGTCAGAAACTGAAGCAGGACAAGGCTTCCTAATGAAAATGCGCATAGCAAGATGTATAGGATCACCAGATAGTTAGCCATAACGCTGCCAATAAAATTTCAAGGTGCTTTGGATAGCTGAGAGATAAGCTGCGGAGACAAGGTTTGGATTATTTTCTTCTTTAACGGTCTGCCTTGCTTTTTCGCCAATTGACCGGCGAAGTTGCCTGGAATCAGCAAGCTGTACGATGGCTTCCAACAAGGCCTTCTGGTCCATCAGCGGAACCTTCACCGCTGCCCCATCAGGGATTTCGGCATACCAACCATGATCAAACACGACGATGGGTTTGCCGGCTGCCATAGCCCGTAAGGCGCCGGCCGAGGTTTCTCCCGCCGTTGGGTGGCGCAGATTGATGACGACATCGGCCGTAAAAACCCAATCCATAAAATCATTCAAATCCGGAACATAGCCTATATGATGAACCACATCTTGTAATGCCAATTCTTGAATCAGTCCAGTTGGATCGGCATCAGGCATCGTCTCACCAACCAGCAAGAAATGAGCTTGCGGATGCGTTTTGCGCAACATTTTGAAAGTTTTCAAGAAGAAATCTATTTGTTTGGCCGAAGATATGAGACCAAAACCGGCAAAAAGCAAAGCATCAGGACCAAGGTCTAACTCATCCCGGCGCGATTGGCCGGCCGAACTTTCCATAATTTGTGGGATGACATAAACCGGCCGGTCAAACGAATCCCCGCGCACCTTAGCGGCGACAAACTCACTGTGTACAATCACACTTAAACTTGAGTCCAACGCCCGTTGATTCAATGGTTCTTTGTATAAAGGCAAAGAGCTATCGTCTCTGCAAATCGCCTGCGCCAGGTAATACCCCTCAGATCCAAGCACATATCCCAATTCCCGGGCATAAGTATGTTCATCTTGCTTCCCTAAGGTGCGATGTACGATGAAGTGATGCAGAAAATAGTCATGTAAAACCACAATGCCGGGATACCGCAGCAGCACTGAATAGAGCGCTTCATGATATTCACTATTGCCCATCTGGTATAAATTTACATCGTAGCGGCTACGATCCTGGTCAAAATCGAGTAAATGGCGCAGCTCGAAGTTTTGGCGAAAATCTTCAGGAAGATGCTCCGGCCTTGGGGCATATAGGGTAATCTCGGCAAAATTTGCTAAATGTGGCATCAGTTCTCTGCTGTAAGCGGCAATGCCACTACGGTCGGGAGGGAAAGGGCTGAAGTAGGCGATTTTCACCGGTCTTTGGACGGGGAATTTTATCTCAGGCAAGTTAATTCTCTTTCTCTTGAGAGATTTCCATTCGAGCCAGGCGCTTGTCCAAATCTTGTAGCAAGCGGTTTAGCTGCGTCAAAGTTGTTGATAGTTCGGCCGTTTCTCTGAGTAGATGGGTTTGCTCTCTATCTTGCTCAATCATCTGCTGGTAAACCTGGTTCTCTAATTCAGTCAGGCGCTGCACAACCTGGGCGTTGAAGGCGTTTTGCTGTTGAATCAACTGCCGATAGGCCCATTTTGCCGCCATACTGTTCCAAAAATTACGAAAACCGGCGATTAAAGGGCCAATGATTGGGACCGTGGATTGAAACGGCCGTTCTTCGATTTGGCCCACTTCAAGCAGTTTCTCATTATGGAAACCTTTTTCTGGATTCATAACACCCTCTTTTATCACACTTGATCATTGGGAACTTGATTGGCGGCAGACGTTTTCCCAACACGAAATCAATGACTGAGGTTTTGGGGCAAAACAGCCGGTCGACGGTATGGTCCATCGCGCAAATCATCAAAATATCCCTTTACAGCCAATGACCGGTAGGAAAACAACGCATGACCGGCCGTTTCAAGCTGCCTCGTCAGGTTAATCCTGGCTTCAATCTCGGCGAAATCATCTGGTGTGCAGTAATTTATACCGATCCCTGGGATGACCATACGGCCGTTGCCGGCTGCTTGAAAATCTTCCACCAACGTTCTCCACCGTTCTTGCTTCCAAAAATATGGCTGATCGCAATTTGGATTTCCCGTGTAAATCATTGGCATTATGCCATCAATAATACCTGCCGCCATCCAGCCTTTAGAATCCTGATAATAATCATCATATCCGCTGCTCGCGCCCCAACCCCATTCATCACGATACACAGGCCATACGGCCGCGGTGATCCATAAATCCGGATCAAGCGCATGAACGCGCGAATAAATTTTCCTGAGCGTGTCGTTAATCTGCCGGCGCTGCCAATCCTTATAGTTTTCCGAGCTGAAACATGTAGCCCCATATTGCGATTCACTTACCGGATCACAAGAACCATTTTGGCCTTCATAGCGCATATGATCCAGGTGCACGCCATCTATATCAAATCTTTTCACAAGGTCTGAAATAACCGCAATCAGATGGCTTTCCCCAACAGTTGAAGCTGGCGACAATCGCTGGTATACGGAGCAATAAACGTGGCCTGCGCTGTCCCATTGTAATCCATTAGGTTTACTATCGCTTTCACCATGTGCGTCTAATAAAAGATGATAGAGGTGGCGAGGTGTTGTTCCATCTGCCGGCCTATCACATCCTGTCCAGACAGGATAAACATTTAAATAGGCATGAACTTCAATATTCCGGGCATGTGCCTTTTCTATGAGATATTGCAGCGGGTCCCATCCGGGGTCCTCTCCCAATGTACCGGTCAAACGCTGCGACCAGGGTTCCAGGCCAGGGGTATAGAAAGCGTCAGCCACCCCGCGGACTTGGAAAAATATCGCGTTAAAGCGGGCAGAAGCAATATCATCAACGACAGCGTCTAAATCGGCCGGAGAACCCGCGGCTAATTCCATCCAATCAAAGCGAGTGACCCAAATACCCCGCATCTCTTCCAGCGCCCCTTGCTCATACCCTAGAATCAATGGTAAAAAAGCAATCTGAGCATTGAGCTTTGAGGAAAGCGCCATCCTATTCTGGGTGAGAAGCAGCCCCAGTAAAAGCAATATAAAAGAAATTTTTCCAGGAAATCTCATTCCTTGTTATTTTCGCATCCCTTTGGCTAGGGTCAAACCACCCCTATTAATGCTTATCTTTTTTGTCGATGGCCGGCCGAGCTTCTATACTCTTATTCATGGATGAAAGAAAATTAATTGATATTAGCCGAACCCTGTCTCCGACAATTGCCGTTTGGCCTGGGGATTCCAACTTTACCATTGACCAAATAATGGACATGAAACAAGGGGAGCCGGTCAACCTCACGACGATAACGATGAGCGCACATACGGGAACCCATGCGGATGCCCCTCGGCATTTCGATGATGCCGGCCAATCAATGTCGGAAGTAAACTTGAGTCCATACTGGGGACTTTGCCAGGTTGTGACCACGATCAGGGAAAAAGGACCGATTGAAATAGAGGACTTCACCCAATATGACCTCTCCCTGGCCCCGCGCCTGCTTGTTCGCACTCCCGCTGGGGACGTATCCCATGATTTATTTCCAGCAATCATTCCATATCCCAGCACGCAGTTGGTGGATTATTTGGGCAGTGTGGATATTTGTTTATATGGAACGGATGCCTTATCTATGGATGATGTGGAAAGCCAATCACTGCCCGGCCATAATGCGCTTCTACGAAACAATATCGCTATCTTAGAGGGGCTTGATTTACGCCAGGCACCGGATGGCCTTTATGAATTAAGCGCGCTGCCCCTTAAGATTGCGGGAGGCGATGGCAGCCCTGTTCGAGCTGTGCTGCGCCAAATAAAGTAGTCATCAACACCCTACATTCTATGACTTCCGAATTATTTGATCGTGCACGCTACCTGGACGCCCTTGATCCTTTAGCGCCATTTCGCCAGCGCTTTCAAATCAACGATCCTGACCTGATTTATCTGGATGGTAATTCTCTCGGCCGATTACCGAAAACGACGGCCGACCATGTAAAGAAAGTTGTTGAGCATCAGTGGGGCGACCGGTTAATACGCAGTTGGAATGAAGGCTGGATGCAGATCTCAGAGCAGATTGGTGACAAGATCGCCACCATCCTTGGCGCTTCGCCAGGTGAAATCATCCTGGCCGATTCAACCTCTGTCAATTTATACAAATTAGCCCTGGCTGCCATGCTAAAGCAATCCGGCCGTCACAAAATAATCACGGATGACATGAATTTTCCATCCGACATCTACATCCTGGAAAGCATCTGCCACCTTTTGGGAAAACCATACCAGGTAGAAATCATCACTTCTGATGATGATATTTACGGGCCGGCCGAGCGCATTCAACAAGCAGTTGACCAGGGCACAGCTCTCGTATCGCTTTCCCATACCACCTTCAAAAGTGGATTTACTTATGATATGGAGTCAATAACCAGGTCTGCTCATAAAGCTGGCGCCCTGGTGTTGTGGGATTTGAGCCATTCTGCCGGGGTTGTGCCAATCTCCCTTAATCAAATAAAAGCCGATCTCGCCGTCGGCTGCACATACAAATACCTGAATGGCGGCCCTGGGTCTCCGGCATTTCTCTATGTACGGAAAGATCACCAACGGGAGTTAGCTAACCCCATTAGCGGATGGTTCGGACATAAAAATATCTTTGACTTTGATTTGCAATATGCACCAGCAGACGGTATCAGGCGATTTTTGAGCGGGACCCAGCCCATCATTTCCAGCAGTGCGGTCCAAGGGGGAATTGCATTGATTCAAGAAGCCGGGCTGGAACAAATCAGGGAAAAATCGGTCAAGCTCACGCAGTACTTGATTGAATTATGGCAGACTCAATTAGTATCACATAATTTGTGCCTCAAATCTCCGGCAGAAAAGGAACGGCGAGGTTCCCATGTAACGCTTGCGCATCCCGAAGGGCAGCGCATCGCCCTGGCCTTAATAAATCAAATGAAAATTGTTCCCGATTTTCGCGAACCAGACAATATACGATTCGGGCTATCCCCACTTTATACGACCTTTGAAGAACTATACACGGCCGTCGATCGCATACGAATCGTCGTTGAGCAAGAACTATATAAAAAATATGAGCCAAAAGCAGGCTCTGTAACCTGAACGAATTTCCGCTATGGATTCATCCCAACCAGTTCAATTTCCCATCCCTAAGCAGCCAGTCATTCAAAATCTTCTAGAATGGTGGGACAAAAACAAGGCCGATTTGCCTTGGAGAGTAAATAAAGATCCTTATGCAGTTTGGATCGCCGAGATCATGTTGCAGCAAACTCAAATCGCCACGGTCATCCCTTACTACGAACGTTGGATAGTCCGCTTTCCTACCATTGATGCAGTTGCCGATAGCTCCCTGGACACCGTATTAAAGATGTGGGAGGGGCTTGGATATTATAG
>JANQGC010000018.1 GCA_028277515.1 Anaerolineae bacterium | reverse complement strand
GACTTGCTAATCAGTTTCCAACGAAGAGGCTATAATCCCGCTCATGATTGATTTAGCCAATTCCCACCGTTCGATCCGTTCCTACACCGACCAGGATGTGCCGGATGAGATGCTTTCCGAGCTGCTCAACGCCGGCCTGCGCAGTTCCAGCGCCGGCAACTTGCAGACATGGTCGGTGATCGTCACCCGTGACACGGAACGCAAGCAGCACCTCTATGAACTGCACCGCCACCAGAATTTCATCCTGCAAGCGCCCATTCTGCTCACCTTCTGCGCCGATGTCTTTCGTGTGCGCGAATGGCTGCGGGTCAATAACTCCAAACAGAGCTTCGACGATCTGCTCGGCTTTTTGACGGGGACGGTGGATGCAGTGATCGCCGCGCAGACGACCAGCCTGGCCGCCGAATCGCTGGGATTGGGCATCTGTTACCTGGGTACAACCTGGTGGGCGGCGAATGAGATCATCGACTTCCTGGACTTGCCGCCCGGCGTCTTTCCGGTGACCAGTCTGACCGTCGGCTACCCGGCCAGGATTCCGACCCTGCGTGATCGGCTTCCCCTTGAGGTGATGGTCCACCAGGAACGTTACCGGCGGATGTCCGACGAGCAGATTCGGGCCACCCACGCCGAGCGGGAAATCAAGGCCTGGCAGCGTTACAATGCGGTGAAGCGCATCCGCCGCAAATTAGAGGAAGCGGGCATCACCCGCGTCACCGATTACTACACGTCGGAGTATAAATATCCCAAGGAACTGCATGTACAGGTGAGCAAGATGCTAATGGAGACGTTGCAGGACCAGGGGTTGTGGTTGTAATAGGACGCGGACAACTGATACGTAGATAGAGATTGAGATAGGGATAGGGATTTTATATCTACCCACCAGCTATCGCGCCGATGATGTAATACGGTTCATCTCCGGTGGCGACGGCATCTGGCAGAGGCGCATCGGGCGATTCATGGGACAGATCTTCCTGGCAGGCGAAGAATCTCAAAAACGGCCGTCGTTTCTGTGTCGCATAGTCGCGAATCGTGCCCTTGAGCACCGGATATTTCGTCTCAAGGGCATCCAGTACCCGCCGTTGGGTGACCGGCGGCTCTACTTCTAACTGCACCTCAGCCCCGCTGCCCGCCAAATTACGCAGGTGATGGGGAATGGTCACGCGAATCATGGCAGTGTCTGCACCTCAACGGAAAGGACGCGTGGCAGATCGTTGACAATAGCCTGCCAGTTATCCCCGGCATCGGCCGAAGCATACACCTGCCCGCCGGTTGTGCCGAAGTAGATCCCGCAGGAATCAAGTTGATCCACGGCCATCGCATCACGCAGCACATTGTGATAACAATCCTTCTGCGGTAACCCTTTGGTCAGCGCCTCCCATTCATTGCCTCCACTGCGGCTGCGATAGACGCGCAGCTTGCCTTCCGGCGGGTAATGCTCGGAGTCGCTCTTAATCGGCAGGACGTATACCGTGTCCGGTTCGTGGGCATGCACGTCGACCACAAAGCCAAAATCTGAGGGCAGATTGCCGCTGACTTCATACCAGGAGTCGCCCCGGTTGTCACTGCGCATGACATCCCAATGCTTCTGCATGAACAGCACATCCGGACGAGAGGGGTGCATGGCGATTTTGTGTACGCAGTGGCCGACTTCGGCCGTGGGTTCGGGAATATATTCTGAGCGCAAACCCTGATTGATCGCCTGCCAACTTTTACCGCCGTCGTCGGTGCGGAAAGCGCCGGCCGCAGAAATAGCGATGTAGATGCGCTGCGGGTCGCGCGGGTCGACAATGATCGTGTGCAGACAGAGGCCGCCCGCGCCCGGCTGCCAGTTGGGGCCGGTGCCATGCTTGCGCAGGCCGGAGAGTTCCTGCCAGCTTTGCCCACCATCATTAGAACGGAACAAGGCCGCATCTTCCACGCCGGCGTAAATGGTGTCAAGCTCATTGGCCGAAGGCTCCAAGTGCCAGACACGGGCGAACTCCCAGGGATGTTCGGTGCCGTCATACCATTGGTGCGTTCCCGCATCCCCATCATAAAGGAATTCATTGCCGACCGTCTCCCAATTCTCTCCGCCGTCATCAGAACGGTGAATGACCTGGCCAAACCAGGCACTGGCCTGGGAGGCGTAAATGCGATTGGGATCAACCGGGGAACCTTTCATGTGATAGATTTCCCAGCCGCCAAAATGGGGACCGTCGACGGTCCAATTTTCTCTTTTCCCATCGGCCGTTAATATGAATCCCCCCTTTGCTGTTCCCACTAAAACACGTACACTACTCATAACGATTCTCCTTAAATATGGTTGTAGAACAAACTTTCCAGTTTGTTCCTTTGTAAAAAAGGCTTTTAGCGTTACGGCCGCAAGCTAGAAAGCTCCTACACCAATATTCATAATTGCTATAATTACATTAAATCTGCGGACCTATTATAGAACATATTTTCTAGTATTTCAAGACGCTATCCTTAAAAATTTCAAAATAAAGAAACTAGCCACCTATCATTTTGTCATTCTGAGAAACACTTCATCGCGAGCGATGTGCTATGAGTAAATGACACACTTATTAACTATATCACCATGTAACTGCGCATCCTCAGATGCGCGAGTTCCGAAACCGGCATCTGAGGATGCCTACTTACAATGATGTCATCAGCAGCGAGGAACGAGCGAAGAATCTATCTTATGTCCAAAGAATGATGCCTAAAATAAGCACCGAAAGATTCTTCGGCTATCGCCTCAGAATGATAATTTCAAAAGTGTTAGGTAAGTAGATAAAGAAATTTTTTGCAGTGACCATATTTTAATTGTGATGCTGATGGGAACTCAGCTTCGTTAATATTATTTATAAGGTTTTCAATACTCCACTTTGAAACCTATTATTTACACACTCCATAACGCGATGAGGATGTCTACCTTCGGAGGTATGAACTTCGCGATTACAAAATGGGGATTACTAGGTGCTTGAGATAAAATCCAGTGTCACCTGGGCCAATTCCGGCCCTTTATCCTCCTGCAAAAAATGACCCGCGCCTTCGATGGTCGTATGCCGGTCATGTTGGGCGCCTTTAACCAGGCGCTGAAAAGGGACATCGCCGCCGGCAGTGACCGGATCGCTGTCGCTGAAGGCGGTCAGAAACGGTTTGTCAAAGCGAGCCAGGGAACGCCAGGCCTGGCGGTTGGCCGGCGCGGCGGGATCATCCGGCGTGGTGGGAACCAGGCCGGGGAAAATGCGCGCCCCGGCCTGGTATGATTCTTCGGGAAAAGGAGCTTTATAACCGGCCAGCACGTCTGGAGAGAGATCAGTCGTTGTGCCGCCGTTAATGATACGGCCGACTGGCAGCTTGGAAACCGCCTGGCAAAATGCCTGCCACTGCAAGAAGGCATCAGGCATTTTCTGGTCACCGGTAGGCAGGCCGCCATTGGCTAAAACCACGCGGGCGAACAAATCCGGATGTTCAGCCACCAGGCGCAGGCCAATGAGTGATCCCCAATCCTGGCAAACCAGGTTAATATCTTGCAGCCCTACCGCTTCCAGCCAGCCATATGTCCAATCAACTTGCCGCTGGTAGGTATAATCGCTCGTTTTCGCCGGTTTGTCCGACTTGCCAAATCCGACCAGGTCCGGAGCCACCGCCCGGTAACCCGCCTCAACAAAGATGGGAATCATATGCCGGTATAAAAATGACCAGCTCGGCTCGCCATGCAACATCAATATCACTTCACCATCACCTGGTCCCTCATCCACATAATGGATGCGTATTTTATCGACCGTGACATAATGGGGTTCAAATGGATAATCCGGTAAATTTAGAAAACGTTCTTCCGGTGTGCGATAAATTTTCATGGGTTTCTCCAGTTGGTTTAGGATATGCAAAGCGCGATCTTAATGGGTTTTGGATATTAACAAATTTAATTTATTATATCAATTCAACTCGGAGGAAATTCATATGAACACGACGACTCAAGAGACGAGCAGGCAAGAATTTACAAATGGCAGCGAATCGCTTTCTTCACTATATTCAACCCTTTACCCATCGCAGCCGGCCTTAATAACCATGTTCAAAGCCCCGCTCTTACTGTGGCGCTTAGGGCTGGGCAAATTGATCGGTCAGATGTTTATGGTCATCACCACTACGGGTCGCAAGAGCGTATTGCCACGACGCACGGTAGTTGAATATCGTCTCTGGTTCGGCCGCAAATATGCCTTCGCTGCCTGGCCAAAATCTGACTGGTATCGCAACATCCAGGCTGATCCCTATGTCACCATTCAGACCAGGGATGGTGCGGAGAGCGTCATCGCCCGCCGGGTGACCGATGAGCTAGAACTCATCCGTTTATATGACCTGGTTCAGAATGACCCGACCATCAAAGGCATGGCCCAGATGCTGGGATTTGAACTGACCCGCCAATCCTTCCTGGAGCAGAGTGATAAGTTTCACCTTTTGGTCTTTGAACCGACGGATGAACCGACACCCCTGCCGCTGGAACCGGATTTAGTATGGTTGTGGCCGGTTGCTTTGGTGATTGTGTTTGTGGGGATGCTGTTGGGACGGCGTGCGGCCGAGTAATCAGCTCCTGAAAAAATCATTATCGCTCAGCCATCACCAACAACTCAGCAAATCCCCCGCAGTCGTCGCTTTCATGGCCAAAGAAAGTCAGTAAAATGGCGCTGCCTTTGACACCCGGCTCAAAGCTGACATTGGGGTCGGGCGAGCCGCCTAAGCCGGCTTTATTCTCGTAAACCACATTGCCGGCCGAATCGAAAATTTGCATCGTCATGCTCTCAAAGCCAAAGTCTGTCCGGAAGTCGGGTTCGTAATGATTGGCGTTGGAGATGATGGTGACCGATGTAATCAGTTCATCCTGGCCAATGCTCCATTGGTAGGTAGAAGTACGACCGTCCACAATCGATCCCGCGGAGAACCAGGATGTCGTGCGGTCGCCGTCGACGGATAAGGAAGCGGGGAAGCCCTGGTAAGTGGATGAGGCGCCAACAGTTCCCTCATAGGTAATATTGGTGATTTCCGTTGGCAGCTCGGCCGTTGCTGTCGGTTCACTCGTTGGGCTGGGCGACACATCCGTCGGCGTGGGCGGCAAGTTCGTTGCGGTCATGGTTGGCGGCGGGGGTGTCGCGGTGAAGGTGGGCGGCACACTCGTCGCTGTTGGCGGCTGGGGCGTGAAGGTTGCGGTTGGTGGGACAGGTGTTGCTGAGGGGACGGCCGTCGCGGTGGGTGGCTCACTGGTGTTAGTCGCCGTCGGCGTGGGTGATGGCGTGATCTGCGCCTGGGCCAGGGCGCTTTGCACGATCTCCTCATTCACATCACCGAGCGCATCATTCAAATCATCCTCGCTGTCCGCATCATGGTAAACCCCACCGGCAACCGCGGCCAGGCGCTGAAGCTGTTCGCGCGCCGCTTCATCAACATCCAGGCCGATCACATGAATCGTGAAATCAATGCCCAATTCCTGCAAGAACTGCACCGCTTCCGCCGGATCTTCGTCGCAAGTTTCAATGCCATCGCTGAGCAGGACAATCAGGTTGTTGCGCTCAGGGGTGAAGGTGAAATCAGCCGATGCCTGGCGAATCGATTCCGTCATCGGCGTCATCCCTTTAGCCTCCAGGTCGGGCAGCAGCCCGCTAATCTGTTCCCCCGCCCCAGGGCTAAGCGGCACGACAAGTTCAATATCGCGGCAGCTCGCTTCCTCATCATCCTGCCAGGGCAAGCGGTGGCCATAAACGCGCAGTCCGACATTGATGTCCGGCGGCAGCAGATTCAGACGCGAGGTCAGCACATCACGGGCAATGGCCAGCTTGGGTTTGCCGTCCAATTCATCCAACATGCTGCCTGATGCATCCAGAATATATTCGACATAAGTGCTGCTGGACCCGATGGGTGGAACGGGCGTGGGCAAGGGGGTATTTGTCGGCAAAATTTCCGTCGCCGTGGCGCTGGGTGGTGGCGCCTGGGTGGGAATGAGCGGTTCGGCCGTTGCCGTTTCCGTTCCCGCGCCAATGCCGGAGACAACATCGTTCGTGGGCAGCAAACTGCCGCGGACCACAAAAAGATAAGCGGCAATAATACCCATTAAAACAATGAATCCGAAACAACCCAGGGCCGGAGCCAGGAAGGCCGGGCGTTTCTTTTTTGGCTCAGCAGTGAGGGGCGGGTCGCTATCTTCCCTCTCAAATGGTTGTGTTTGTGCATCAGAGGCCAGCGGTTCGATGATCGTTTCTTCCCCGGCGACCAACGGCGCCTCTGTGGGCAGACCGGCGGCGATCTTACTCAAAGTTAGAGCCATCGCTTTGGCTGTTTTGGGGCGTTCGGCCGCATCTTTAGCCATTGCTCCGCTGATCAAAGTCGTGGTCGCCGGCGGCAGATCGGGCCGGGTCTTGCTGATATCCGGCACCGGCTGGCTGATATGCGCCACGACCAGGCCGAGCGGCGTGTCCGCTTTAAATGGCAGGTCGCCGCTCAAAACTTGAAACAAAATCACGCCTAAAGCATAAATATCGCTGCTGCCGGCGATTTCCGAATCGCCGCGCGCCTGTTCGGGACTCATATAGGCCGGCGTGCCGATTGTGCTGCCGTGCGCGGTCAGGGTGGCGGTCGCTCCGCCGCCAATTTTCACAATGCCAAAATCGGATAGATAGGGCAAGTCATGCTGGTCGAATAA
This sequence comes from Anaerolineae bacterium, assembly GCA_028277515.1. Next base: position 19,594 of record JANQGC010000018.1, on the reverse strand, counting down.
GATATTGCCCGGCTTCAAGTCACGGTGCACGATACCGCGCCGGTGTACTTCGTCCAGGGTCGGCGCCAGCCGGTTGAAAAGGGCGGCGGCCTGGTCCAATGTCAGGGTTTGCCCGTCTGCCAGGCGATCTTCCAGCGATCCGCCGGGCATATAGCGCATGACCAGGTAAGGGCGGGTATCCTGCTGGCCGAAATCATAAACCGGCACGATGGCTGGATGCTCCAGGGCGGCAATGGTTTGCGCTTCACGGCGGAAGCGTCCTAAAAATTGGGGATCGTCTGCCAGTTGGCCGGGCAGCAGTTTGATCGCTACTTCCCGGTTGAATTCCGGATCGTGAGCCAGGAATACCTGGGCCATGCCCCCTTCACCGAGGAGACGAATGACACGGTAACGGCCGATTTGATCTATCATCGAAAATCTTTAATTGCGATCTTGATTATTCTAACGAGCAAACCACATAAAGTAGTAATCCATTACCGGCAAGTGTAATGCGCACCCTGGCGTCAAGTCAAATTCGTTACGGAATAGATCATGAAAAACCTGGTTGCCACGAAATAAGGCACTAAAAAATGAACCCATGTTAACAATTAACTGGGTCCATCGCTAATTTATTGCTAACCCGGTGCAATTTTATCGTTAACTTCCCATGTAGAATTTCCTGTTTGAATTAGGTATAAGAGTGTCGTTTTTTACTTGGCGGTAGATCTTACAACCTTTTAACCCGCCAGCGATAATTGTGATGAAGTTACTGACATACCTGACAGTAATAAATAAAACAGTTAACCATGCGCTCAGCCTGGCCTGGATGCTTGGCCTGCTATGCATTCTGCTGGCTCCTGTCAGCGTGCATGGGCAAGATATGCCAGTTTGGGAAACGGCCGAACAAATCCGGGAGTTGGGTTTATCCGCGCAGACAACGCTATTTCGCAATGAGCCGGACCTGGATAAGGTAGTGGCCGATTTGGAAGAAATGGGCACATTGTATGCTCAGAACATTCAGCCGGAAATAGCGGCCGTCTCCCCCTCGACTGACCAATCCATCCAGGCTGCTATCGCGGATGGTCAGGCCGCCGGTGCCGCCGGCGATGGCGTTGCACTTGGCCTGGCCCGTGGGCAAATGTGGACCCGCTTATTACATGGCAGCTATCTGGTCACGCTGGCAGCATTGGAAAACGGTGACAGCGATAAGGCTATGGAGTGGTTGCGCTTACGAGAATACCGCCGTTCGACCATCGTTAATCTCGTCAACAGCCCTGCCGATGCCGTTATGCAGCAAGTCCAGCGAGGCGCTGTCTCACCGGCAGAGGCCATGCTCATCGTAGATAGTGACTTGCGCGACACCACCTTTTTCAGGCTAAGAGAAGCGCTAGATGAATTGGATGGGGCGATCGATTCTCAATTCGCCATTCGGGCGGCGGAATGGTTAGGTAAAGTTCAGGGCTATTATGCCTTGTTGGCAGAGGATTTTCGCAGTAAGCAAGGAAACAGGACCGCGGACGCCGTCACACAAGAGTTAGACAGGGCTACCGTTTTTGCCCTGCAAGCGGACTGGGCTAATTTAGCTGGGGCGGTAGCTTCAGTGCGTGGGGAACTCTCCGCTTATCAACCCATCGCATTTAGCGCAGAGCAACTTGCTGAACGTGCTCAACTGCTCCACCTTTACACCGAATTAATCTGGATTGAATACCGGGACGCCGTGCGGGATGGTGAAATTACAATTGCTATTGAATACCAGGAAACGATTACCTTTCGCAACCAGGCTGAAACTATCTTTGAAGAGCTTCGGCCGACTATAGCCGCCAATGACCCCGCCGCTGCCGAGCGCCTTGAGGCGCTTTTCAGCGAGATGGAAACGATCATCATGGCCATTGGACCCAAGGCAGATGTTGAACCTTTAGTGGCAGAGGCGATGACGCTGATCGAATCCGGCCTACCCATTGATGGCAGCGCCAATGATGCAGGCGCGTCACTGGCGCTAATTGACACGCTGCTCAGTGAGGTGCTGGCCGCTGTGGATGCCGGTGATTATGAGACGGCGGAAGCAACACGTATTGAGGCGTATGCCTTCTTTGAAACCGGCCCGGAAGTGAAGTTAGCCAACCGCGCACCCCGTCTTGCCCGTGAAATTGAAGGCATTTTCTGGGAAGGAACAGGGGGCGAAGAAGGGCTGGCGGCCATGATTCGTAACCAGGCCGATCCGGCCGCCATTGAAGCACGTGTGGATACCTTACGTCAGAGTCTTGCTGACAGCGAAGAGATTTTGGCCGCTGAAACCGGCAACACGATCACGATTTTCAGCAGCGCGGCCATTATCATCCGTGAAGGGTTGGAGGCGGTTCTTATCATCGGGGCGATCATCGGCTTCATGCGCGCATCGCAACAGACAAGGAAATATAGCTGGTGGGTCGCCGGTGGTGTCATCGCCGCTATCGCTCTCAGCGTGGGTATTTGGTGGGCATCACAATCTATTTTTACCATCTCTTTCGCCAACCGGGAACTCCTGGAAGGAATTACGGCGCTCATTGCCGTGGCCGTACTGTTTTACGTCACTAATTGGCTCTTCCAAAAGGTGTATGTACGTGACTGGATGAGCTTCGTTAAAGACCAGGTAGGTAAGGCGCTGACTTCCGGCTCTGCGCTTGGCCTCGCATTCCTCGGCTTCTCTGTCGTATTTCGCGAAGGGTTTGAAACCGTGCTTTTTTACCAGACATTGCTGTTTGATTCCGACCCACAAGCGGTATTAACAGGCTTTTTAGCCGGGCTGGTTCTCATATTAGTCGTGGCGTATCTCATTTTACAGGCCAGTGTACGCTTGCCATTAAAGCCGTTTTTCAACATCACGACCGTGCTGCTGTTGGTGATGGCCTTCAGTTTTGTGGGTAAGGGCTTTAGAGGGCTGCAGGAAGCCGGTGTCGTCACGGCCACCTGGCTGCCCTGGATGCCCGAAAATATTTGGTTAATTGAACTATTTGGTATTTACCCAACGGTTGAAACCAGCCTGGCCCAGGTTTGTTTTGTTTTACTCGTTCTTGGCACCTTTGCCTGGAGTTTACGTCAATCTAAGAAAACCAAAATCCAGGGGACGGCCTCAACCGGTGATTAAGAACCGGGATCGTTGCCGGCAACGGTCCTGGCGAAAAAGCCGGAAAATGACGTGAACTGTTTTATCAATGACTTTGTTGTCTATTTTTTTAATGATTTGAGGAGAGTATGATGTCAACGTTTGTTAAATCTAAACAATTATTTATCATGATCCTGCTGGTCTTTTTGCTGGCAGCTTGTGGGGGAACCGCGCCGGCGGACGCACCCGCCGAAAGCCCTGCGGAATCTCCGGCTGAAGCACCAGCCGAAGAGCCTGCTGAAGAACCGGCCGAGGAGCCAACAGAAGAACCGGCCGATGAATCTGCTGAAGAACCGGCCGATGAATCTATGGCCGAAGCTGATTTAGCGGCTGTCAAGACGTACGCTGTTGAAAACGCGGAGAACATGAAATCTGGTTCTGCAGAGCTGTTAGAAATAGCCAATCGCTACTACGAACTCATTGCGCAGAGTGGTTTTGATTACGGGGCAGCACTGGAAGCAAACCCGGAAGAAATTCCCATGCTCATTGAGGATGCACAGCAGGCATGGCTTATCACTTCTGAGGCTTATGAGCTTGATGAAGGTATTATCGCAGGAACGCCAACCCTGGCCTATTATGACGTGTTGATCGATGCCGGTGCAAGCGCCGAAGATGATCCTGAGGAAGCGTTGGAATGGAGTTTGTTGCTGCCGGACGGCCGTGTGTTGGAAAGTCCGGGAAATTACTTCCACAGTTTGCTTGAACCGGCCCTGTTCGGCACCAAGGAGGAATTTGTTGGGGCTGAGGTTAATGGCCTGGCCATGCCCGATGCCAACCTGCTGCTGGGAGCAGCCGCAGGCATCGACGATGCCACAGCGAACATGCTCGACTCAGTCAATGCCTGGGAACCCACGCTGAGTGATGCATTCACTGCCCTGGTGGTGATGACCCCAACCATGAACGAGTACTTTGAGCAGTGGAAACTTTCCAGTTTCGTTTCCGGTGAAGGGGCGGAAGAGATTGCCTTTGTTGGCTTCAGCCGTCTATTTGATGTCGTCAATATCCTCAACGGTTTGGATGTCACCTACGAAAATGTTTCACCATTGGTGATTGAAGTGGATGCTGACCTTCATGACCAGATTTCAGCCGGTTATGACGATCTGCAATCCTATGTCAACGATCTTTACCAACAAGAACTGTCAGGAGATAGATTCTCAGCGGAAGAGGCAGATTTGTTCGGCACCGAAGCGCAGGACCGGGCGACGGCTCTTTCAGGCCAGGTATCGCAAGCGGCCGCCCAACTTGACATCACCGTAGATGAAGAATTTGAACTGGTTATTCCTGATTCAGCAACGGTGGATCAAGGACTTGCCGAAGCGCCGGAGTCGGAGGCTGCTGCTCCCAGCGGCGAGGCTGATTTAGCGGCCGTTAAAACCTATGCTCTGGGTAATGCCGCAAACATGAAAGCCGGCTCGGCCGAACTGCTGGAAATCACCTCTCGCTACTACGACCTCGTCGCCGAAAATGATTTCGATTATGAAGCCGCCTTAGAAGCCAATCCGGAGGAGCTTGCTGAACTGGTTGCTGCCGCCCAAGATGCCTGGTTGGTGACCAGTGAGGCTTACGAGTTAGATGAGGGTATTGTCGCGGGTGTGCCCACCCTGGCTTATTATGACGTATTGATTGATGCCGGTCCGAGCGCCGAGGATGACCCCGAGGAGGCGCTAGAGTGGACGCTCTCCTTGCCCGACGGCACAGCATTAGAAAGCCCCGGTAACTACTTCCACAGCCTGCTTGAACCGGCCTTGTGGGGCACCAAACCTGAATTCGTTGGCGCAACGGTTGGCGACCAGAACCTACCGGATGCCAATCTTTTATTAGGAGCGGCGCAGGGTCTTGACGAGGCGACCCTGGAAATGCAGGAATCATTGGAAGCATGGGAACCGACATTGAGCGATGTTTTCTCCGCCCTGGTGGTCATGATCCCAACCATGAATGAATACTTTGAGCAGTGGAAGCTCTCTAGCTTTGTCTCCGGAGCAGATGCACAAGAAACGGCCTTCATCGGCCATAGCCGTCTTTTCGACGTGGTTAATATTCTTAGCGGCCTTGATGTAACCTATGAGAATGTGGCTGTCCTTGTTGATAATGAAGATCCGCAACTGCACGCTCAAATTGATGCCGGCTTCACAGACTTAATTGGCTATGTTGACGATCTGTACCGGCAGGAACAAGGTGGCGAGCAGTTTTCAGCAGAAGCAGCAGATCTGTTTGGCACCGAAGCGCAGGATAAGGCAACGGCATTGTCTGGGCAGGTAGCCCAGGCAGCAGCATTATTAGATATCGAGATCGTCGAGTAGCAACCATCAATTTTTTGGGAACCTCCATGCGTTGGATACCAATTTGCGCTCTGATTTTGCTCATCGTTCTGGTCCCGGCCTTACAGGCCCAAACGGCCCCGCCGTGGGAGTTGGCTGAGGACCTGGACGATGCTCTTTTTGAGGCACAAAAGGGGCTTCTGCTCAATCAACCGCGAGAGGCTAATCGCGCCATACAAGAAGCGCAGACGCTGCTCGATCAATTGGTCGCCGCCGGGTTGCCGGAAGCGGGAGAAGCGGCGGTTGCTGCTGCGTTGATAGATGCCCAAACGGCCGTGGGTAAGGCTAACGCCAACGCCCTTGCCGTTGCTAAAGGGCAGGTGCGTACCGGCATTTTGCTGGGCAGCTATACGCAAACGGTCGCATCAATTCAGAACGGAGATGTGCAAGCTGCACAACAGTGGCTGCTGGTGCGGGATTTCCGCCCAAGCACACGTTTTGAAAGGCCGGGAGCTGACGCGACGCTGGCTTTGAACGACCTTGCCGAAGGAAACCTGGCCGCGGAGGATGCCCAACAACGGATGACGGCCGACCTGTTTGATACGTACCAGGGTAAACTGCAAGAAGCCCTGGGGGTTGTTTCTGATTCCAGCCAATTTTTTAGCCGCCGCAGTGAATCAGCCGGGCTGGCGCAGGGGTATTGGAATATATTGGCCGTCTCATTCGTTACTCAGATGGGCGACGACAACCGGGCCGCCGTTGATAATGCGTTTGCGGCCTTGATTACGGCCGTTGTCGCTGAGGATGATGCGGCCGTTCAGGAGGCCGTTCAACTGATCCAGGCCGACATTCAAAACTTCCGTGCCTCCCCCCTTTCCAACGAGGAGTTGGTGCGGCGCACCGGTCAGTTGATTCGTTATATCTCTCTCGTCCCCATCGAATATGAGCGCGGGGTGGAAGATGGCCAGATTTTCCTGGCCTTCGAGATACAAGAAGCCGTGACCTTTATGGGTGGCGCACAGGCCGCCTTTGCTGATCTGCGATCGGCGCTTTACGCGGATAACCCGGAGTTGGTGGACACTGTGCAAACCCAGCTTGATGCTATTGAAGCCGACCTGGCGGCCGCCAACCGCAACGAAGCGGTTGTTCCTGTGCGGGACATGCAAGCAAATATGCGCGCCTTAAATGACAATTTGTCTCTTTTGCTGCCGGAAGAATGGAATCAACTCGATCCGGATGCCGATTTTGACGTCATCGCCGCGGTACTGGACCAGGTGGAAACGGCTGTGGCCCAGGGTAAATACGATATGGCAGAATCGGCTCACCTGGAAGCCTATGCGGTCTTTGACTTTGGCCCCGAACCACGCCTGTTGGCCTTCGCACCGGAACAAGTCGCCCGCATTGATGGCCTATTCTGGCAGGGATATAACGGCGAAAGAGGACTCGCGGAAGCGCTGGCGCTCCAGGAATCGGAAGCGACCATTGCCGGCATACGAGCCAACCTCGACAACGCACTCACCGAAGCGCAGCGGACATTGGGCGATCTGCCCACGGCACCTGGGGCTATCATCACCAATGCCGCCATTATCGTCTTCCGTGAGGGACTTGAAGCGGTCGTTATTCTTGCCGCCCTGACGGCCAGCTTTGTTGGCGCGTTGGCTCATTATCGCCGTTATGTCGGAATCGGCGCGCTTGTCGCTTTCGTCGCCACAATTATTACCGGCGTGATCATGCAGCAACTACTAAGTTCTTTCGCTCGTTTTGGTGAACGGTTGGAAGCTGTCGTTTCGCTTGTCGCCATTGGCGTCATCTTGCTCATTACCAACTGGTTTTTCCATAAGGCTTACTGGACCGATCACATGAAGTCAATGCATCAGCAGAAATCAAAGACGATGAAAGGGACAGAAGCGGGACAAATTTTGGGACTTATTATGCTTGGTTTCACAAGCATTTATCGCGAAGGGTTTGAAACGGTTCTCTTTCTCCAGGCCTTACTACTTGATGCCGGCTCTGCTATCGTTTTGCAGGGGGTGCTGCTGGGACTTGTGGGCGTGGCTGTAGCCGGTGTTGTTACCTTTATCATGCATCGGAAATTGCCATATATGAAAATGTTCATTTTCACGGCCATTCTCATTGGCGCCGTTCTCGTCAACATGGTCGGCAACACGGTACACATCATGCAAAAAGTCGGCTGGATGTCCATCACCCCCATTCGAGCCATCGACATACCATATTGGATGGGTCTCTGGTTCGGCATTTTCCCCACATGGGAGGGAATCGGCTTGCAAATTGCCGCCGCCGCGTTTGTGATCGGCAGTTATTATCTGGCCGAGTTTTTGCGCGAACGAGAACGGGAAGAATTGCGAAGAAAAAGGTCGCTTAATAAGTCAGCCACAATCTAATTGACCAGGACTTCCGCCTTAATATTGTGTTACCGAAAATTTGACAGCTATTATTAATTCGCTAACGTACATATATCAAGGTAAAAGCTGTCATATATCTGTCCAAATATTTTTGTTATACTGCCCTTAAAGACTAACTACAATAAAAATAGACTGGCATTGCCGGCGTGATTGTTGGTATCATTAATCGATTATTGTTTAAAGATTTTGCCGCCTCATCAGCTTGCGACAAATTCTTATAACCAAATAATGTGAGGATTTCCATGAATCAGCAAGTTGAAGGGACCCAAGGAACATCATCCCCATTTCTCAATTTTTCTGAATTTGACCGGTTACAGTTAAAACTTGTTAAACTGTGGGAAAAGATTGGAGGAGCCAATCCGGCCGGTATGATCCAGGAGGATAACAGCGTGATCGTCATTCCCTCGTTGTCTATGGGTGCAGAATTCTTTGGGCCAAGAATTCACGCCTACGAGCAGCGCCTGTTGTTCTTATTGTTTCTACTGCGACAGCCAAATTTACGCCTGATTTACGTCACCTCCATGCCCATCAAGCAGTCGATTATCGACTATTACCTGGATATCCTGCCCGGCATTGTCTATTCTAACGCCCGCAAACGCTTATTTTTCGTCTCCGTTGATGACAGTTCTCCCGATCCTTTGAGCAAAAAACTGCTGATGCGTCCTTATCTCATCGATCAAATTAAAGCGCTTGTGCCCAATCCCGACCTGGCGCATGTCATCCCTTTTCTGACGACTGACCTGGAGCGGGAATTGGCATTGTGTCTGGGCATGCCCATGTACGCTTCCGATCCCGCTTTTGTTGCTTTCGGCACCAAAAGCGGCAGCCGGCAGATTTTTGAAGATGAAGGCATTCCCCATCCCCTGGGACATGAGGATCTATATAGTGAGGACGCCATTGTTTCGGCCGTCTGTCAGATGCGCGCCAAAAAACCGGAATTACGCAAGATCATTGTCAAATTGAACGAGGGCATAAGCGGCATGGGCAATGCCACGATGCACCTGGATAACGTCCCTGCCCCTGGGAGCGCCGAAGAACGAACGGCCGTAGCTGAGGCGCTGGCCAATCTGCAGTTTGAGGAACCCGGAACCACCTATGATTCCTATCGGGCAAATGTCGAGCAGGAAGGGGCGATTGTCGAGGAACTGATCAGCGGCCGCGCCTTTCAAAGTCCCAGCGCCCAACTACGCGTGACGCCGTTGGGTGAAGTGGAAATGCTCTCCACCCATGACCAGATCCTGGGTGGGCCAACGGGGCAGAGTTATATTGGCGCGCGCTTTCCGGCCAATGCCGACTACGCCTGGCTGATCATGTTCGAGGCGGAAAAGATCGGCCGTCGCCTGGCCCGTGAAGGGGTGCTCGGCCGATTCGCTGTCGATTTTGTTGTCGTGCAGGATGATGACGGCCGGTGGCAGCCCTACGCCATTGAGATCAACTTGCGCAAAGGGGGCACCACCGCGCCCTACCTGACCTTGCAATATCTGACCGCCGGAAATTACGATGCTCAATCCGGCGTCTTTAGAACGGTCCGCGGCGATCGTAAATGCTATGTTTCCAGCGATCATGTGGAGTCACCCGGTTATCGCGTGTTTACGCCGGAGATCCTGTTTGACATCGTCAGCCGGCATGGTCTGCATTACAACCACAGCAGCCAGACCGGCATCGTCATGCATATGGTCAGCAGTGTCGGCGGATATGGTTTCTTTGGCGTGACAGCCATCGGCGACACGGATGAAGAGGCGGATGCGCTTTATGAACGGTTTGTTGAGGTGATGGATCGCGAGGCGGCAATTTGCAGCGGTTCGTAATGCGAATTACCCAATTTGTGACAGTGAGCAATTTAGGCAATACTAGGGGCACACCGATTGCTCTACAAATGCTTGACATTTACACTAGCCACTCTATAATCTTACTTGAATCTTACAGGTGTTTTGATTATGGAAACTACAAAATTATCGAGCAAAGGGCAGGTTATCATCCCAAAAGAACTTCGAGATCAGTACAATTGGAAAGCGGGGCTGGAATTTGTCGTCATTGACATGGGAGATGGCATTATCTTGAAGCCTAAACGGCCGTTTGCCCAAACAAACCTGACCGACGTTGCCGGAATCCTGGCCTACGAAGGCCGGACCATTAGCCAGGAAGAGATGGAACAAGCCATCAGGGAAGGAATCGAGCAGACCTATGGTCGCCGTTGATACAAACATAGTTATCCGTTTGTTGACGGCCGATGATCAGCTTCAGTTCAAACGGAGCGGGGCATTATTCCAATCGGAGAGGATTTTTATTCCCAACACGGTCATCCAGGAAAGTGAATGGGTTCTAAGATATGCCTACGACTTCAACCGGCAGCAGATCATTTCTGCTTTTCGAGCATTATTTGGGCTGAATAACGTCATCCTTTCTAATCCGGATGTCGTCAACCAGGCGCTTGATTGGCATGAAAAAGGACTCGATTTTTCTGATGCGTTTCACCTGGCATCATCGCAATCCTGCACCAAGTTTTTTACGTTTGACAGGAAATTTATTAAAAATGCCGGGAACTTGATGACGGTCCGAGTAGAGAATCCGGGTGGAGGATAAACTATTTATCTAAATCGAGATTGTGGCCATCTCACCCTTCACAGCTAATTGACTTCTTGCTTCTTGCCGGGCGAGACAGGTGGGATGGATATTTTAGGGTTACCGGTCAGGTTTTGCCCGCCTGTCCCGCCACTACGACTATGACAATGGGTGTTTTGATTATGGAAACTACAAAATTATCGAGCAAAGGGAAAGAATATAAACCAACAAATTACAATTCTGTTTCACCTTACCTGGTCGTTAATAATGCCGAACGAATGATCGCTTTACTAGAGAAGGTATTTGCGGCCGAAAAAATCCGCCGCTTTAACCGGCCGGACGGCTCGATCATGCACGCCGAAGTGCGGCTGGATGATTCGATCATCATGTTAGGTGAGGCTTCGGCCGAATACCCGGCCAACCAGCTTCTGCTGCATGTCTATGTGCCCGACGTGGACCATGTCTATCAAACAGCGCTGGCTGAGGGTTGTGAGGGACATGAAGCGCCACACATTCATGAAGGTGAAATTGATAAGCGGGGTGTGTTCAGCGACTATAACGGCAATACCTGGTCGGTTTCTACCCAGCAAACGGCCATATAACGTCTGCTTGAGCGGTGGAAGGGTTGAGAGATTACTTTCGGATTCACCAAATACTTGGAAAAGCCCGATCTCGCCCGTCCATTCCAAGCCTCGTTAGGCGGGCAATCATCACATACATAAAAATGGTTTACTTTTGTAGCCAGTCAACCAGGCGTTCTTTGAGTTGTCGCAATCTTTCAGGTGAGATGTTTCCCAGACGGGCATTAATGACAGAAGATTCGACAGTTGCCAACCGGGCTAACCGAATAACAGAACGAACCTTCAAACCTGAATCTTCATAATCAGAATCAGATGGATTGATAATTTCGTCGAAATCGGGAATTATCTGATAAATTCGTGAGGAAACGAGGGCTAGCAGGACATCTGCATACCGACCTGGAGCACTGGCAACGACTAAGGCAGGACGGAGTTTTCCTGCTTGTAAATCGGTTTGAGGAAAGCGAATGAGTACAATGTCGCCGGATTTCATGGATGGTATATTTCTTGCGCGTCTTCCAATGTATATTCAACGCCATCATCCTCTTGAAAGAACTGCTCCAACGTGAAGGCTTGCCATTGATTGTGACCCCAATCATCATATGACGGTGATATTTGTCTCCGCGCCATAACAAACAAGGTGAAATCGGCAATTTGCTCCACAAGCTCGTCTGGTAAACGGTCAATTTGTTGATACAGTTGCTCCCTGATATTTTTTGTAGCCATAATTTTTGCCTTTCAAAATGGAAAAATCACCAAAATCGACGATAATAAAATTATAGCACATCTGCCTCAGTACTGTTTCCCATTCATCGGATAACGACTTTATCTCCCTCTACAAACGGGGCATGGATAACAAAGTGAAGATAATTTTCGGTACTGGCAACAAACGTATGAATTTCGCCCGGCTCAACTACCAATGCATCTCCCCGTCTCAGAGTTAATTGGGTACCATTGACGACAATTGCGCTTTGGCCTTGAGCCACCAAGTATATTTCGACCATACGCTCGTGATGATGTACCTCATTGATACCTTCATTTGCATATCCGACTATTGCCAGCGGTGGGGATGAAAAGCTGCGAATCTTTCATTGAATTCCCGGAACAAAAATATTAGACGCATTCAATATCTCCAATCTTCATGAGCAAGGGGAGATTGGTTGAGGATATCACGGTGAAAGCGCCAGTTCGATAAAAACTTGTCCATGTAGGCGCGAAAGACTTCGTTATGTTGGCGTTCCAGGAAGTGCACCATCTCATGCAGGAGGATGAACTCCAGGCATTCCGGCGGTTTCTTGGCCAATTCCAGATTGAGCCATATGCGGCGGGCTTCGATGTTGCAGCTTCCCCACTTGGTCTTCATTTTCTTGACGCCCCACTCCTGGACCTCTTCACCTACGATGGGCTGCCATTTTTCTATTAGATTTGGGATAGTTTGCTTCATTTCAGCGCGATACCATTCATTTAGGATATGTTTGCGCTTTTCCCGGCCGGTTTGCGGCCGTATAACTAATCGCAGCGTCTTGTTGCCTGTGATAATTACTTTGGGTTTGCCCTGGCGCTCTACGACCTCCAGCAAATAGCGCTTGCCCCACACGTAATGGCTCTCTCCGCTGACCATTTCGCGTTCTGATTGTCGGGTCTGGCCGCGGAACCTGGCCTGCTGTTTGCTGATCCAGCCCAGTTTGTCGATCACGGCCAGGCGCACATTGTCATCATCGACGTGCAGCGGGGCAGAGACGCGCACACGGCCATCTGGTGGATAGACGCCGATGTGCAGGTTCTTGATATCCTTACGCGTGATCTTGATTGTGATATCCTTAACGGTTATGGCATATCCGTTATTTGTACTCATCCTGGTTTTTAACCAATTTCAAAATCTCTTCAATATTGATATTGTAATCGTCAGCCGCTTCACGAATCGCATTGGCTACCTCACGCTCCTTAAAGCGATTGCCAATCCAGCCGTCCTTCTTTGTATCTAGTATCTTTGCATCCAGCCGAATTGCTAATTCCTCATCTTGCCCCAAATTATCAAATAAGGCTCTTTTAGCACTGGTGTTAATTGAAATGGGATATTCATTTGTTGTGGAACCAGTAGGATTTACAACCTTGTCAGCCAGTTTTCTAACTTCTGCTAGATATGTTTTGTAATCTATTGCCTTCTCCCGGCGATCCTCGATCAGTGCATCAAGCAATTCTGACATACGCTCGTAATATTTGGGATTGACCGACTGTTCATCAACGATAATTCGACGGACATTATTTTCTATCGTTTCGGCCAATGTTTCTTCGTCCTCTTTTATGTTGCGAGGAAGATCAATAAGCCCTCGATCACCTTTATTAATAATGAGTTCAATCAAGCCCAGTTCTTCAAACTCAGATATGGCCGTGCTGTCTTCAGCGCGGATATAGGTGTCCAGCAGGTGGCGCATGGCCGGTTCAAAGCGCTTCATATCCAGGTAGTCACCGCTATGGATCTTCACCTCATCCACCAACTGCTGGTAGAAATAAACCTCATCCTTTATCAGTTTTGTTTGCACGGCCGTGTAGCCCGCCCCAGTCATCTCATTGGCTATACTGGCATAAGCGCGGACCAGCGCGCCCACTGCTTTATAAAGGGCAATCCGTTTGCGCTCATTATCACGTATCGTGTCAATATCGGCGTTATCAACAGCGCTGAAATAACGGAAAAAATCAGCCTGCTCCTTGGGCTCCATGACCGGCTCACACAGTGCCTTCACTTTCTCGCGCGTCTCATCCAGCCGGTCGCGTCCTTTCTCCAGGCGGTCAGTCAGTAATCCCAGCACATCTTCCCGGTCGTAACCATCCAGCGCGCCGCCGGTATAGTCGCTGATCGCCCCTTCCAGGCTGTAAAAGAGATCTTTGTAATCGATGATATAGCCGTATTCTTTATCCTCGCCATCCAGGCGGTTGACGCGGCAGATGGCCTGGAAGAGGCCGTGGTCGCGCATCTGTTTGTCGATGTAAAGATAGGTCGCCGGTGGCGCATCGAAGCCGGTGAGCAGTTTATCGACCACAATCAGTAGTCGCATCTGGCCCGGCTGTTTGACAAAGCGCTCCTTAACCAACCGCTCGAATTCCTCCACTTTGTACATGGCTGTCTCTTCCGGCTCATTGAAATAATCGGCCAGCATCTTGCGGTAAATATCGTATTTACGCAGCTCTTCGGTCATCCCTTCACCGGAATCTTCCATAGAGATATCGCCAGGAGCCGGGCGGTAGCTGGTGATGATGGCGCACTTACCGGCCAGATCGGTCCTGCTGAACAGCTCATAGACTTTGCAGGCTTGATATATGCTGGCACTGACCAGCATGGCATTGCCCCGACGGTCCATCAGGCGCGGCCGTGTTTCCATATCCAGCAAAATATCGTTGACGATCTGCTCCAGGCGGTCCTGGCTGGAGAGCACCTGCTTCATCGTGCCCCATTTCTGCTTCAACTGCACCTTGGTCATATCGGACAGGCCGCGTGTTTTGGCTTCAAACCACTGGTCAATCTTTTCCGGGGAGGTGGTGTACTGGTCGATATCGCGCGCTTCATAGCGCAGGTCTAGGACCACGCCATCGGTCACAGCTTCGTCATATTTATAGGTGTGGATGTAGCGGCCGAATACTTCTACACTCTTCTTTTTATCTTTCTTGAGCAGGGGGGTGCCCGTAAAGCCAATGAAGGTCGCTTCCGGCAAAATGGTGGTCATCGCATCATGCAGTTTGCCCGACTGGGTGCGGTGGCATTCATCAACGAAAACAAAGATTGTACCCTTGGCCTGGAAATCGCTCGGTAGATTCTTGCGCACTTCTTCGATATAAGCGTCTAAATCTTCCCCTTCGCCGCGGCCGAACTTGTGGATCAGCGAACAGATCAGCCACTGCTCCGTGTTGTTCAGGGTCCTGATCAAATCCGCGCCGCCGGACGTGCGGTAGATGTTTTCATCGACGCCCTTAAAAACGCCTTCGATCTGTTCATCCAGTTCAATGCGGTCGGTAATCACCAGCACGCGCGCATCCTGCACATGCTCGCGGATCCATTTAGCCAGCCAGACCATGACCAGGCTTTTGCCCGATCCCTGGGTATGCCAGATGATGCCGCCCTCGCGCCGCTGGACAAACTGCTGGGCCGCTTTGGTGCCGAAATATTGGTTGTGGCGGGGCACTTTCTTGGTGCCCATATCAAAAACGATGAAATCATGCAGCAGTTCCAGGAAACGCTCTTTATTGAGCAGGCGCAGCAAGGCGCAGTCCAATGGGCTGTTTGCCCCAGCGCACGAACTCATTGGTAGGTAGCGCTGGCTTTTGTCATCCAGCCCAGCCTTGTAATCCGGGTTTTCCTCTTTCCAGGTCAGGTAATACTTCTCCGGCGTTTCAATCGTGCCGTAGCATAGCCCTTCTGTGTCGTTGCCGGCCATGATTAGCTGGGCTGTGGCGAAGAAGCGGCGCACGAAGGATTTAGCCTGGTTGCCCAGGTTCTGGCGAATGCCTTCGGAGACGGAGACGCTGGAGCGCTTTAGCTCCAGCACGCCCAGGGCGATGCCGTTGACATAGATCACGATATCCGGCCGTTTCTTCACTTCCCCCTTGATCGTCACTTCCTCGGCAATGGCGAAATCGTTATTCTGCGGATGCTCCCAATCGATCAGCCACACCGTTTGGAACTGCTCGCCCACGCCTTCCTTGACCTTGACCCCATAGCGCAGCAGGCTGTAGACATCTTTGTTAACGTCGTACAGATTGCGCCCTTCGCCCAAGGCGGCGGCCTGGTCTAACTGGTACATGGCACGACCTATCAATGTCTCGCTGACACCCTGCCGTGTCAGCCATTTACTGAGCAAGTCGGTTTCAATGTTGCTGTTATCCGGCCGGTACTGCCAGTCGCCCAGGTACTCATAGCCTAACTGCTCCTGAAACAGCTTGACCACCCGATTTTGCGTTGCCTTTTCTCTTTGTCCTACTGTACTCATAACGCCTCTGAACTGTGATTGATTCAATGTTTGAACGATGATTCTGATGATTGAATGATGACTATGATTTGGGTGAGGGTGGAATCATACTAATCATGTTAATCAAAAAAATCATGGTTCAAACCATCACCCGCTTAAACTCCAAAGACCGGCTGCCGAAGTTGATCAGCAGCCCCACATTCAACTTATACGCTTCCAGGTAGTTAATCGCCTGGGCCAGGTGCACATCTTGCAGTTGGCTGACCGCTTTGATCTCCACCATGACCTGTTCCTCCACGAAAAAGTCTACGCGCCGCTGGCCGATTTGCTTGCCCTTGTAGCTGATCGTCATTGGCTGTTCGCGCACGAAGTTCAACCCTTGTAGGATCATCTCCTGCGCCAATGCCCGCTGGTAAATAACCTCCTGGAAGCCGCTGCCCAAAATGCGGTGCACCTCCATCGCGCAGCCGATGATTTTCCCCGTCAGTTTTGAGAGCGTGTACTCTTTTTTGACGATGCGCTTTTGTGTGTCCTTTCCACTCATTTTCCTAATTATCTGAACTATGATTTTTGTGATTTAGTGATTAGTATGATTGCCTTCTGCGTAACGACCCATTCATAGTCTGAACTATGATTTTTGTGATTTAATGATTAGCATGATTTCATTCCGCGTGACTAGCTAATCATAGCCATCATTCAATCATTGTCGGAACCATGATTTTTGTGATTTAATGATTAGCATGATTGCCTTCTGCGCGACAACCTAATCATAATCATCATTCAATCATTCCAATCATAGTTCACTACACCAGCCGTGTCCTCCCGGTCAGCAGCTCCTGCATCAATCCTATTTTTAGTATTTGCATCTTTTCTCGTCTCTTTTCAATTTTCATTATTTCATTATCCATATCAGATAGAATTTCGGTGATAGCCTTTTGTTCGGTAAGGGACGGTAGCAAAATGGGAAGTTCAAGCAAGGTCTCTCTTGTTATTCCAGATATCGAGGTTCCCTGGTTTAAAAGCTTTAATGAGTTTGCGTTATGATTCAAAAAATGAAATACATAAATGGTAGAAGCAATTGAAATGTCAAGAACCACACCGGTTAAATCCTGACTAATTGCAAGGTTAAATGGGGCAATTGCAAGTTTTCCAACTCCAGTACGAGTTACAATTAGGAGACAACCCTTTTCTATTACGTTTGTGCTACTATTTAGTACAGCCGCTCGTGAGATTGACCTTCGAATTTCACCCACTTCTTGATTAATAATATCAGCCCCAGTAATCCATGGGATAACGCCAGTCCAAAACTCTGGAATTTTTGTTGAAGGAGTGCCCCCGTTGACAAATGCTTTTCCAACTTCGTTTAACGTACTTAATTCCCAATCCTCAGGAATCTCCCCAATCTCTGTCTGCTTATAACCCTTGCCCTCGCCAAAGCCGGGCAGGCGCTTTTTCCCTGTCAAGAGCTGCTGCATGGTCCCCGTCTTTATAGCTCGCTTCTTGGCAATCAAGCGGTCCAACGCCTCAATCAGCCCATCCACATCAGAGAGTACATCAGTAATAGTTTTCTGTTCTTCGATTGGTGGTAAAACACAAGGAATCTCTTCAAGTGATTTCTTCGTTAATTTGTAACGGCCTGCACCTTGACGAGTTAGATGGAGTGTAATGTCTCGTTGATTGAAAAACCAAAAAAACCACTCTGTTAAATTATTGATTCCACTTATAATATGCGCATGATTGTTTACATTAAATTTCCCATTGACTAGCAGTGTCATAGGCATCTCGCGCCATTTGAGGAAGTGGTCCCCATCTTCTCCAATTAGTGCATGTTTTCCTTTGATTCTGAATTCATTAATGTGACTCAACACGCCAGTTGGACCATAGTAAGGATAAGGTCCAACCATAGTTTCTCGGTTCTTTTTACTTATTGGTAACCGCAAGTAGTTCTTTATTTCAAATGCTTCTTTAATGGTTGCTAAATTCCAATCCATTGGGATTATCCCAATCTCAGATTGTTTATAACCCTCCTTCACCATGACACACCCATCCTTTTCAGGTGGGCATCTACCTTTGCTGCCAAATCTTCAACTTCATGCACCAACTGCGGCAGCGGTTCGGCATAATGCTCTTCCAGTTCTTTTACGCGATTGGCCAACCCCTGGGTCACGAGCTCAATTTCGGCGGAAATGGCAGCGCGCAATGTGGCCATCCATTTATCGCTGATGACAATTTTCTTGATTTCCTCTTCGCTCAACTCCGGGTACTTGGTAAAGATCAGCCAATCCAGCCGTGCCTTTGCCTCTTTGTGCTTCTTCTTGGCCGTTGATTCCTTGTCCATCAGCTCCTTACACTGCTCCAGAACAGCCAGCTCTTCGGCGAAATCGGGATCAGCGACGATCTCTTTCAACCGGGCACGCAGGCCGCCCTTGGTCAGATTACCCTTATCGTTTGTCGCTTCTTCCAGCAGCCCTTCCTCGCCGCTGTGCTCTTCCACCAGGGCAGCCAATTCCTGGCTGATCTCATCTATTTGGGCCGCCAGGTCATCGACATGAGCCTGCTCCTGGGCAAAGTAGCGAGCCACGATAAGAGCGGGCGGAATTAAATCAGCTTTGTACTTCTTGCGGTTGATCACCAGGTCTTCCTTCTCCCGACCCCGCTGCCCGCGGGCGGTGACCAGCTCACGCAGCACATTGCCCGCGCTCCAGCCCTCCTGGACGATAATATAAACATCATCCTGCATCGTCTCCGCCCAGTAATCCATCAACAATTGGAAAATGGCATACTTGTCCACCAAATCAGCATGGGTGAAGCGAGCCAGCAGGTCTTCGGACAGCGTGCCGATCAGCGCCTTAGGCTCCTGGCCATTTCCCAGACCCTGCAGCCGCTCAACATGGGCGGCGCACCATGCCTCAAAGAGGGTCAAGGTCCGTTCCTTGTAGGCGGCGAACTCCGGATGCCCCAAGATGGCTGTTTTCACTTCGCTGGCCGGGACCAGGGCCTCGCTGTAGCCGTTCTGATCGATGGGCCGGAACAGGCTGCGGCGCAGGGTGGGCAGCACCTGCCAGTAATCGTCCAGGTCGTCGATATCGCGCTGGGGGATGCCGCCGTTCAAATGGGCGTGCAGATCCTGGATATCTTCCGGTTCGCTGCTGTCGATGTAGCGCGGGATGTTGAGATTGAATTCATTCTTTTCTGCTATTTCCTGGTAAGGAACGTGGCGAGCATAACCGGGCAGCTCCTGCCCCTTGCTAAAAACATCGACGATCTTATGAATGTCACGCTCGCGCAGGCGGTTTTTATTGCCGTCTTTGATGAAGCCGCGACTGGCGTCGATCATGAAAATGGGCTGCTCTGGTCCGCCTTCTTTATCCAACACCAGGATACAGGCGGGGATGCCCGTGCCGTAGAACAGGTTGGGCGGCAGGCCGATAATGCCCTTAATATAGCCCTGGCGGATCAGGTTGCGGCGGATGTCCCCTTCCACATTGCCGCGAAAGAGCACGCCGTGCGGCAGGATGACCGCCGCTTTGCCCGTGCTTTTCAAGGATTTGAGGATATGCAGCAGGAAGGCGTAATCGCCGTTTTTGGCCGGGGGAATGCCGTAATCAAAGCGCTGGTATTCATCATCTTCCGGGTTGAGGCCGTTGCGCCATGCCTTGTAGGAAAAGGGAGGATTGGCTACAGCAAAGTC
>JANQGC010000370.1 GCA_028277515.1 Anaerolineae bacterium | reverse complement strand
ATAAACAAAAGAACCTCAATTTGTTAACATTGTGATTTTGCACACCAACAAGCAACAAACGAGGTTCAAATGGATCATATCACATTCGAAAACAATAAGAGAGAAGGTTTCGTCTTTAATATTGGTGAATTGATGGTCAAATTTCAACAGTTAACCGATTCGCGTAAATCTCGTGGCAAGAGATACTCATTGCCCTTACTTATGACGCTTATTGTATTGGCAAAGTTAGCTGGAGAGGATACACCGAAAGGAATAGCCGAGTGGCTGCACTTACGTCGTCACCAAATTATCAAGGCGTTTCAGCCAGAACGAAAAACGATGCCAGCGTACAATACTATCCGGCGCACCCTGGCAGACACAGTCGCTGAAGATGAGTTACAAACCGTGTTTCGGCTATTTTTGTACCAGGAATATGGTGGACAACAAAGCATTTTGATAACGCTAGATGGGAAAACATTGCGAGGCACAATTCCCAAGGGGAAGACGAAAGGCGTTCATTTACTAGCAGCTTATTTGCCAGAAGAAGGTATCGTTCTCATGCAAGTTGCTGTTGACACGAAAGAAAATGAAATCAAGGTCGCACCACAGGTGCTAGCAGCGTTGGATTTGAAAGGGCGAATTGTGATTGGGGATGCGATGTTCACTCAACGCAAGCTATCGGTTCAGATTGTAGCTCAAGGTGGCGCCTACATTTGGTTCGTCAAAGATAATCAGAAGCGGTTACGCGAAGATGTAGAACAATTCTTTGTGCCACCACGCAAGGCACCAGGCTGGCATAGTGAGCAACTGCCGCAACGGGTCGCCATCAGCCAGAACAAGGAGCATGGGCGCTTAGAAAAACGAACCTTGACGTTGATGAGTGATGAGTCTCAGTTTATCGAATGGCCTGCCCTAGCGCAGGTCTTTAAACTTGACCGTCGTGTTGTTTGCTGCCGCACTGGTGAAATAACAGAGGAGACCGTTTATGGAATCACCAGCATATCGCATCAAAAAGGCTCTGCTGAGCGCATGCTGGAATGGACGAGAGCGCACTGGGGCATTGAAAATGGATTGCATTTTCGACGAGACACCACGCTCAATGAAGATGCTATTCGAATGAGCCACCCAAATCAAGCGCAAGTGACGGCCGTGATGAACAATTTCATTGTCGCGTTGGCTAACAAGATGGGATTTTCTAACTTGGCATCAGTTCGACGACATTTTGATGCCTACATTACCATGGCGTTGGCTTCTTCGGGCTGACTTTGGAATCGCCGTAATTAACGAATTACCAGCTTTACATATTAAGTTGGATATAAACAATGTTAACCAAAATTAGGCGGTTTCAATAGATCAACCCATGCGTCAGCTGTTTCTTCTAGATTACCTTCTAAATTGACGGAATCTTCTTCCATTTCATCTTCGATTGGTGAATCCTGGATAGCTAATTGTTCAATCCAGGCA
The DNA here is from genome assembly GCA_028277515.1 of Anaerolineae bacterium. The sequence continues at coordinate 129 of JANQGC010000370.1, read as the reverse complement.
ATCGCTTCATCGGGATCTTCAGGCATCTCGGATAGAGCTGAACTATCGATCTCTATTTTTTCCAATGGCTCGGATTCCTCAGATTCTAGAGCGACAGTTTCAAAGACAGGTGTCAATTGTTCCGTTACC
>JANQGC010000343.1 GCA_028277515.1 Anaerolineae bacterium | reverse complement strand
AGAGCGTCAGTAAAAGCATTGACAAAAAATGCAGTTCTTGCGAGCATATATTCATAGATTCCTGGTGTAAGTTTATTACCTGAATTTTGCACGCAAATCAGCGCAATGAACACTTTGCAGTAAATTTCTATTTTTACTGCAGTATTTTAAGGTCAGAATAACGGATAATTTTTTCTTTTATAATTACTTCTTTTTCAGTAACCCATGTCACCGATTCTTTCAAAATTGACTTATGTTTTCAATTGGATATATTCGTGCAAGAAATTTCTTGCTCACACGGGTTGTAATAAAAAACGCTGCGGCCAACTACTATCTTCTTCCCATGGCCGTATTTTTGATCGTGCCTTGTCTAAAAATTTTAACAAGTGCATCATTGCCGGCGTTCTGGCATCATGGACTGAATATTTCACCTTATCAACATTAGACTCCTTGACAACCTTAGCTGCAATAAACAACAGCTTGAGCCGGGCGATCCGGATAGTATTGTTCATTATACCCTGCAACCCCTCAGCGTCATGGCCGGCTTGAGCACTTTGATTATCACCGATGCTCAGCTGAGCGATCATCTTTAAATATCGCCAGATGTTATAGGCCAGCATGACAATTTGAAAGTAGGCATAATTGGTTTTGAATTTGGCCGAAGGAATCGCATCCAGCCCTTCGCGTTTGGCTTCGCCGACCAGGTTTTCCACATCGGCTCTTTTATCATACTCGCTGATAACTTTATGCGCCTTGCCGCCAAGGTTGGTACAAAATATGCGATATTGATAACGCTCATCTTCAAACAATACACATTGAACCGCTTGTCCTGGCTTTTTGGCCTCCTTTTTTGGAATGCGCATGACCACAAACCGACATGCCACATCCCAGCCGCTGGGCTGGTATATGCAACTGTTATATTCAATATTTTTGCGTTTCCAGGGCCGGTACCAACTGTTCGGATCAAAGGGCGGATCGCATCCTTTGTTGGCAATGATAAAATCAAAACCGGCTTCAATGCAGGCGGCAACACTTTGCCAGCTTAAAAACTCACCATCGGCTCGAAGTAGCACTTGATGCACACAACCGGGCAGATGATTTTTGATCTTTTTGATAAAATCGGCCGCTTCCTTGCCGCTGACCGTTTGGCCTTTACGAAGTTTACCGATCAGATACTCGCGGGTCTCATCAATGAAACACAAAATGGGCCGCAGCGCCTTTTTACCGCGGTATTTGGTATTATGCCCTTTTCGGCCGCCTTGCTGGTTGCCAAAGATCGTCTCTACGGTCGTATCGATACTGATACGGATTTTGTAATAATTGATATCACAAAGCTGCCAGACCCGCTCGCGCAATGCGCTGATAATCTTTAAAAATGAATTGGCCTGATTGATGCCTAAGCTGTCGACATAGCGCCAAAAAGTAGTGGCCACGGGCAACTTTGTCAGTCGAAAAAATCCGCACAGCATGGCATCCAATCGGATGTAGGTAAAATGCCAAAGACGATTAAAGCCAATAAACAGTAGCATCAAAATGCCCACAACCATCAAATGGTGGCCCAGTTTGGGATCGCGGCGAGGCGCTAAATAGGTGGAGTCAAAAATTTCTTTAAATTTGGTTAAATCCAAAAATTTGATCAGCGGTAAAAGCCCGCCAAAAGGGCTTAGCTGCTCAGTACACGTCTCAAATACCGTTGAAGCATTGATTTTTCTGGCCTTCGCGCCATTTGCTTTAAACCCTTTACCATTGTGTCTTTTTTTGTTACTTTTTTTGCGTTGTTTTACCATCTGGGTACCTCCTGTTTTTGGTTTTAGTTGGTCCTAAACCCAATTATTACAGGGGTCCCAGATGGTTTTTCAATTTTTATTTTCTATTTCATGCAAGATCGAGGTAATACATCAGTTAAATTC
>JANQGC010000172.1 GCA_028277515.1 Anaerolineae bacterium | reverse complement strand
GTCGAAGGGCAATGGGATACCCCCACAATTACGCTTGAGCCGCCGCAGATATTTATTCTGGTCAACATATTTGGTTGGCGTCGCAAGTCAGATGGATTAAGGCGGTTTACGTCGGTTTACATTGAAATGGCCCGAAAGGGTGCCAAGTCAACACTAACGTCCGGTGTGTCGCTTTACTGTTTAACCTGTGAAAACGAGGTCGGCCCACAGATCGTAATAGGCGCATCAACAGGCGATCAGGCCAACAAGGTATTTGGACCGGCTAAACGGATGGTGGAGCGCACCATGCCGCTGCAAGAACACTTTGATCTAGAGGCGTGGTCCCGCTCAATTACTTGTCGCCAAAACGGCGGATATATTCAACCAATCAATTCTAAGTCGAGCACTCAGGACGGATGGAATCCGCACATGGGCATCCTCGATGAGTTGCACGCGCACAAGGATCGCGGCTTGTTCGATGTCATTCGCTCGGCGTTTGGGTCGCGCAAAAACCCACTGATGTGGTCGATTACCACTGCGGGATATGACACACAGGGTGTGTGTTTTGAGCAGCACAAATTGGTTAAGAAAATTCTTGAATCCACAATCAGCGCAGATCATTATTTCGGCATTATTTTTACTTTGGATGAAAATGATAACGAATATGATTCCGAGGTTTGGATAAAAGCCAACCCCATGCTTGGTATAACGCCGACACTGGACTCTATGAAAAGCTACGCCGAAGAGGCCAAGGCGGCACCGGGCGTGGCCTATGAGTTTAAAACCAAGCGGCTAAATGTCTGGACCACGGCCAAAGGCGCTTGGCTGAACATGGAGTATTGGAAGCAGTGCAATGGTGCGGTTAACCCGGACGCGTATATTGGCCAGTCTTGCTTTGGCGGAATTGATTTAGCGGCGGTTTCGGACATCACCGCGTTTGTGTTGTTGTGGATTATCGATAATCGAATCAAAGTTTATCCCCGCTTTTATTTGCCTGAAGACACAATTGAAGAGCACGTAAAAAAGCGCAGTTTGCCGTATCGTCAATGGGTTGATCAGGGTTTAATCATTGCAACACCAGGCAATGCGACAGACTACAGTTATATTGAGTTGGATGTTGAGCGCGCTATGAGCAAATTTTCCGTTGAAATGATAGGGTATGATCCATGGAATGCGACGCATGTTGTAAACAATCTGACGGATGGTGGTGCGCCAATGGTTGAAATGCGCCAGGGGGCAAGAACATTTAATACTCCAATGAGTGAACTGGAACGCGCAGTACAATCAAATTTAGTCGACCATGGCGGGAACCCGGTGCTGTCCTGGATGGCATCGAACCTGGTAGCACGGTATGACGCAAACGAGAACAAAGCCCCAGACAAAAAAAACAGCGAAGAAAAAATCGATGGAATGGTTGCATTGTTGATGGCATTAGGGTGCGCATTATCGGATCCGACAACTGAAGGGTCGTTGTACGAAGAACAGAAACTGTTTTCACTGGGAGTGGATTAATGAACTGGTTAATGCAGCAGGCCAATCGGGTGCGAATGGCTCTCTTACCTAAGCAAAAGCAAACCGGCCGAATTATTTACGTTGGCAGTAGCAATACCAGCGGGGTTTATGTCGATCACGATATAGCAATGACATTTGGAGCTGTGTTTGCGGCTATTAAAATCATCTCTGAATCAATCGGCGTTTTAGGTTTTCATCGATTTAATCGAATGCCAAATGGATCAAAAAAACGTGAAGACACTCATCCGGCAACGCGGGTGCTAAATAAGCAATGGAACCCGTACATGACGGCGCAGACTGGCAAGGAAGTATTGACTAACCATGCGCTAGCCTATGGCAACGGGTATGCAGAGATAGAACGGGACAGATCCGGTCGCCTGTTCAGACTTTGGCCGCTGTTGCCAGATCGCATGTGGCCTGAATGGCAGGAAGACGAACTGATATATAAATATCTGGTCCAGGGTGGAGAATACATCAAATTGCCGGCATCCAGTGTACTGCATATCAAGGGGCTGGGATTTGATGGGGCACAAGGTTATGACGTAGTTTCGTATATGGCTAGGTCGATTGGTCATGGCATTGCGGCCGATCAGTATGCGGGTTCATTTTTTGGAAACGGTGCTCATATTTCCGGCGCGTTGTTTCATCCGCAAAAACTATCAGATTCAGCAAAAACATCGCTTCGTGAAGAATTTGAACGCGTGTATAAAGGCTCAAAGAAAGCGTTTCGCATGTCGGTGTTTGAAGAAGGGATGGAGTGGAAGCAGTTTTCTACGACTCCTGAAGCGGCGCAAATGATTCAAACCCGGAAGTACAGTGTGACGGATGTCGCTCGATGGTTTCGGGTGCCGCCGCATATGCTGGGGGATCTGGAAAAGGCCACTTTCAACAACATTGAACACTTGGGGCTTGAGTACGTTATTTACACGCTGTTGTCGTGGGTAACTCGGTGGGAGCAAGAGGCCGATATGAAGTTGGTAGCTGCTTCTGAGTCGAATCGTGGTTTTCACAAGATGAACATATCAACCCTGCTCAGAGGCGATATGAAGTCTCGCTTTGAGTCTTACCAGGTGGGCAGACAGTGGGGCTGGCTATCTGCCAACGATATTCGTGAATTTGAAGACCAAGACCCGCTATCTAAGGAAATCGGCGACGTCTATATTGTTCCGATGAACTTCCAGCGAGCGGATGCTTTGCCGACAAAGCAGGAACAGCAAGCGCGAACAGCGCTTCCAGAACCACCGGCAGGTCCAGGCGGGGCTGGAGCGG
>JANQGC010000145.1 GCA_028277515.1 Anaerolineae bacterium | reverse complement strand
GCTGCCGCGGGGATCCGTCCAGTGGCGGGTGGGGCAGCCGCTGCAGCTGTTAATCTCCGGCAGGGAGGGATCGTCGGAATAATGCCAGGTCGGGGTGCTGTACTCAAAGCTCAAGGCCTCCGTCTCATTGCCGGAAAACGTGTCGCTGCTTTCCTGCTCTAACACCTTCCATTTGTTCCACAGCACCCAGCCGTCATCCCAGGAGATATTGGGATCGCCGACATCCCAGGCCACAAAGCAGTCATACGGCAGACGAATGTAGCTGCCGCTGGAAGTGGGGCAGGCATGGGATTGGCCGTAGGTGAAATCGACCGTGCCGCCCAATTCGGTCTGCACCTGGTCGATGCGCGGCATGTACATCGGTGAGACACCGTTGACATCATAGTTGCGCCGGTTGGTCAGCATCTCATATTCATAGCGGACCGCGGGGAGACCGGGCAAGGGGCTGCCGGCGCCGAAGTGCGGCCCGAAGCGGAACCAGTTGAAGTTCTGGTTATTCTCCGGGAAGACGACATAGAGATCGTGAATGCCGCTGGCCCCGCTGACGGTGGTTTCTACCGTCTCCCAATTTTGCCAGCCGCCGGTATCGGGCACATTGATGGTGGCGATGAGCGGGCCGGTGGTGTTGTCCAGGCGGAACTCGATGGTGCGGCCGCTGTAGGGACTGGCCACTCGGGCAGCCAGTGTCGTGGCCCCACTGTCAAAGTTGATATCTTCAAAGAGCAAATAATCCCCGATATCCACCCAACCGACATCAAGGCCTTGGCCGATATCGGTGGTCACTTCCGTTTGCAGGCCGCTCTGGGCATCGAAGTCCTCCGCTTCATGCTGGATGAAAGCCCAGCGGGAGAAGTCGCCGCCGGGATGTTGGGAAATACCGCCCAGCCATAGCTTGGCCTCGCTGGTGTCCCCCTGCCCGTCCGTGGGTGGGACGGGAAAGCCCTGATCGAGATTATAATGAGCCACCATCTGCCATTGGCTGCTGCTTTCATCGTAGACCTGGGTCTGCACGCTGCCCAGGCGGCGCTGGCTCCAAAAAGTGGGTTTGTTCTGGCTGCAAGAGCCGGTGGCCGCACATGCCAGGTCGCCAGGTGTGTCGGGAAAGTCGGAAGGCCAGTCGCAACCATCGGCCGTGGTCGGGTTGGTGCAGCGCAGTTCGCTGTTAAACAAGACCCGCGCGTGGGGAGCGTCGCCTCCTCCGGCCGTGGTCGTGTACTCAATGCGCGAAACATGCCCGGCGCGCACATATTGGCGGCGGAAGGTGCCGGAACTGTAGTTGCGCGCTTTATAATAGTTGGTCTCTACTTCATAAAAGTAGTTGATGACATTGTCATTGGTGTCCTCAACCCGGTCCAAATTCCACTGCCAGGCCATATCACAGAGGGCATAGCTTTCCCCGGAGCAGCCGGCCGTGGTGTTGTCATAGACGGTGGTATAGAAAACAGAATTCTGGTCAGCCCCTGTTTCGGGAACGATTTCACCGCCAAAACGATATTGCGTGCCGTCCGGCGTGGTGACCAGCCAATAGGTTTTATGGATATCCGGGTGCCCGCTTTCGCTGCTGCTCTTTTGTTCCACTTTCCAGTAGGGGTCATTTTGCAGCCGGTAAATAGAGCCTCCTACCTTGACCAGGCGGGAGCGCACCCCGTTTAAGATGATGGTGAAGTTATCCCCGGTCAAACATAAATCGCCGGGAGCCCAGGAATAGTTACAAGTCTTCAAATGGCGGATGATGGCCCCGGATTGCACCGTCCAGCCTACACCGGCAGAGCCGGGCTGGCTGTTCTTGCTGGTGTGCATGCCGTCGATGAGGGCGGAGTTATAGCTTAAGGATACCTCCGGGACGGCGCCTGCTTTGGCCGGTCGCACGGGGATGGGGTAGCCGGTGGTCATAGCCCCGCTGCTGAGGGCTACTTCATATTCGCCCACAGCGGATAGGGGCGTGTAGCTGTAATCTCCTTGCTGTCCGCCGGAGAGCGTGCTCAGGGCATAGTAGCTGGGTTCGCCCGGCTCCCGGCGCGGTCCTTTTTCAACCTCACCGGCGTCGGCCGGTGGGGTAAGATTGGCGCTGGTTTCCGTGATGATGGGCGCTTCTTCCACCGTTTGGCTTAAATCTACAATAAGCTGCTCATTGGCGCGATCATTTTGCACCACCAATGGCTGCCACTCTGTGCAGTTGAGCACTTCTTCCGTGGAAAACTCGCGCGCTGGCCGGTCCGGAGGCGTCACATCAACCGATTCCACCTTACAACCGGAGACGCGATAAAGGGTGAGCCGATCTTTGATGGATGCGCCATATTGGAAGGGGATCTGGCTGTAGTCTAGTGTTAGCTGTAGCGGTGGCATATCCAGGGATTTACTCTTAGCTTGCCCGTCCGGAAACGTGCTAAGCTCGAAAGCGAAGCCGACCGGGGAGATATCATAAGCGGTGGTTTCATCAAGAGTGGCCACTTCGACGGAGAGCGACTCGGCCGCTTCTTGCTCAGTTATGACGACCTGTAATGGCAGGCTGCCCAGCGGAATAGGGTTATCTGCCGGGGTGAGTATGACCTGGGCGCTGCCCTGAGGCATGGGAACAGGTGGTTTTTCGACGGGCAGTGTGCCTTCACCAGGCGCCGGTGGTTCAGTTTGAGCCGGGGCGCTTTGGAAAGAAAGCAGCGTGATACAGAAAACGAAGACCAGTAAGAATGCGAAACGGAGCGTGCGTGATGCAGACATAGTGAACTCCTTGGAGGGATTTAGTTGGCGTGTACTGCTTAAAAAGGAATGGTTATCGGAAAAAATCCGAAAAAACTGAAGCCCTAATGCTTAAACTGAGGGCAGCGAATAGAAAGTTTTTTGAACGTAATCACTAGAATAACAATTTGCTTGCTCGCCAGGATAGTGCCGAATGTCACAACATGTATGTGACTTTTGTCATGGATTTTTGGGAAAAATGGGACTAAGTACAGTTACAAAAGTTCTCATGGTAAGGAAGGCGACTCGGTCGGGAGAGCAGTCCGCAATGCTCCTGAGATGCGGTCGCAGCCAACCCCTAAGAATTTGTTTTATTGCACTTATTCCTACGAAACGGCCGCCGGTCTCAATTGAACCCGCCGGTTTTACGCAGTTTATAACTGGGCATGTCGCAAAATTGTTACTTGCCCAGTTTTTTTTGTGCGGTACAGTGGTGTCATGTTTAGCTGCCGACAGTTTAGAAAAAGGACGCGGACAAGAGCGGATTTACGCCGATAAAGATAAAAATTTCAGCGTCATCAGCGTGAATCAGCGTCCAATCAATTTTCTCTTTGTACAAGTGTCGGGTTACCAGGTGTCATGTTATTAGTGAAACGTACTGAACTGTGCAAGATGCAAAAAGAGAGGTTAGCTTATGAGCTTTCCGAACTTCTATGACCGGGAAAAGGTTGGAACGGTATTCAGCCCGCAGATCGAGACAATTATCAAGGCCGCCGATGGCGTGGATTACAGGCCCGCGCAATGGGATGAACAGCGGATTTTGCTGCTCTTGATCGATCCCCAGGTGGATTTTATTCATGAGAATGGTGCACTGAGTGTGCCCGGCGCTGTCGATGATACGCGGCGTACTATCGAGTGGCTCTTCGATAACCTGGAGCAGGTGACGGACATCGTGGTTTCCCTGGACAGCCACAATCCGTTACACATCTTCTTTCCCGGCTGGTGGGTCGACGCGGCCGGCAATCATCCGGATGTAATGACGCCCATCACTTCCGAGGAGGTCAATGACGGCCGTTGGCAACCTCTCTTTGAAGAGGAGTGGTCCCGTTATTATGTGCGTGAGCTGGAAAGAAAGGCCAAGAAGACCTTGTTAATCTGGCCTTACCACACCCTCATCGGCACTATAGGCCATGCGATCACCCCGGCGCTTTATGAGGCCATCACCTATCATGCGGAAGCCAGGCGCTCCCAACCGACGTTTGTGATCAAAGGTCGCATTCCTATAACGGAACATTATTCCATCCTGGAGCCGGAAGTTAAAGCAACGGAGGACCCCGAGGCAGACCTGAATACGGCGCTGCTTGAACGCATGTTAACCTATGACCGAATCTATATCGCCGGCCAGGCCAAAAGCCATTGCGTTCTGGAGACGGTTACCTCCATTGTAAACTATGCGGATAAACGAGCGGAGCTTATCCGCAAATTACACCTGCTCAGCGATTGTATGTCGTCGGTCATACACCCGGACATTGACTTTGATGCGCTGGCTGATGAGGCGATGGAGCAATTTGCCAAACACGGGTTACAGCAGGTCAATACGAGTGATCCCGTTCAGATTTCATGATTGAAGCGCAGCGGATATGATGCAAGAAGCCGGATATTCCATGATTTTCGGGCTTTCGGCCGACCCGGTGCACCGGATGCATATCGACCTCGTCGTTAACGCCGCCAGGGAGCTGCAAAGGCGCGGATTGTTTATTTCTCGTATCCTTATTGTGCCTGTGTACCGGCGCAACCCGGCCGGCGAAAGACAAAAAGGGAACGCATCCGCCGCTTATGAGGATCGATGGGCGATGTGCCGGCTCGCGGCCGGGGAGATAAAACGAGGTCTCGACAAACTGGACATAAGCGTCACCGTCAGCCGGATCGAGCAGCAATTGGCGCAATTCACAACCAGGCCAAATGTTATGGTCGAGACCTTGCAGACGCTGCAAGCCAGGGAGTCGCGGCAACAACAATGGGTTCTCCTGTTGGGCAGCGATTTGTTTAGCGGTGACGATCCGGAGTTCCGGCATTGGTATCGGAGCGACAAGCTGGCCCGAATGGCCATATTGGCGATCTATCCCCGGCCCGGAAATCCCGAAAACGCCACATTCTTGCATGAGCTACAGCAAAAAGGAGCCTGTCTCATACAGTTGGAAGGGGTTAAGCAGGATGACATCAGCGCCAAAAAGATCCGTCATCGGCTCAATGACGGCGACGATCCGACAGATTTGTACCGGGAAGGGCTTTTGCCTGAGCCGGTGGCTTTGTATATCAAGGAACGGGGTTTATATTTAAGCGCCTGAAACGCCAAAATCTATATCTGAATATTGTGTTTCCTAAAATTTGACAACTTTTATAAAATGTTTTTTGACCATATATCAAGTGAAGAGTTGTCAAATTCTGTGTAAATGGGAAAGAGTCATTCAACATTATGAGCATTTTTAACGGTAAACGGCTGACCAATGAGGTCTTCAAGTTGGACATAGAGCGCATGCGCAGCGGCTGGTACTCCGATAAATATTTCGAGAATGTGGGCCGTATGCTGCGGGCGCTCAGCGACATGGGCTATACCTACCGGGGTCAAAGACCTCATCTCGACTCGCAGTTGGCCAAGACGGTCGCCGTGGGTGATGCCGAGGTGGAGGTGCAATGGTTTACCCGGCGCAAACCTTATGCACTTGTGGCCGGCGTTGATAAGGCGCTGGCGATGCTCCGTCATTGCAGCGGGACTTTTGACGAGAATGGCAACTTTGTCGAGACTTGGGATAAGCTGGAGGTCGAGGCGGTCCATGACGGCGACCTGGTCACCTTTGGCGGGGACGCCGGAAAGGTGCACCCGGTCATGCGTGTGCGCGGCCGTTACCTTGATTTTGCGCATTTGGAGACGCCTACACTGGGCATTCTCTCACGCGCCAGCCGCATTGCCACCAATGTCTATGACACCCTGATTGCCGCCCGAGGCAAGGCGGTCCTTTTCTTTCCGGCGCGTTTTGATGTGCATGAGGTTCAGGCGGCCGACGGTTATGCTTATGATATTGCCGTACAGCGCTATAACCTGGATTACGGACAGCACCTGGGCAGTTTTGTGAGCACGGATGCGCAAGGAGATTGGTGGGGCGGCCTGGGCAGCGGCACCGTGCCCCACTCCGTGATCGCCTGTTTTATGGGCGATACCCCAGAAGCATTGCTGGCTTTTGCGGCGACTCAGCCGCCGGATATTCCGCGTATCGCCCTGGTGGATTTTAACAACGACAGTATCAGCGACGCCCTGGCGACCATGCGGGTGATGTTTGAGCGTTATTTGCAATTGTTGATTGATGGGGAGGAGGGCGAAGCCGCGCGGTATCGCTTGTTCGGGGTGCGGCTGGACACAGGCAGCGGGATGCGGGATGCGGCCATCGAGCCTTTGGGTGATCCCGACCTGGATCTCGGCGTTAATCCCCGGCTTGTGGTGGCCGTGCGCAGGGCGCTCGACCGCGCCTGGGAAGATTGGGGAATTGCGGCCGAATGGGAAGAAGCAGCCAAGGCTTTTTGCCGGGAGGTGCGCATCGTCGTCAGCGGTGGCTTCACCGTGGAAAAAATCTATCGTTTCGAGCGTTTAGGTACACCGGTTGATATCTATGGCGTCGGCTCCTCGCTGGTCAGAAATGACCGTGAGACAAATACGGATTACACGGCCGATGTGGTCCGCTTAAAGGTTGGCGGTGAGTGGGTCGTCATGGCCAAAGTCGGGCGGGCGCCCGGCGACAATGGGAGCTTGCTGCACGTCCGCTGAGGATATGGCGCTTAGAGCAGGCATTTGAAGAGAGTAAATGATGGACACCTTGCGACTGGTCCTGGCGCAACTGAATATGACGGTCGGCGACATCGCCGGAAATAGCCAGCGGATTGAGGACGGATTGCACAAAGCACGCGCCCTTGGCGCGGATATTGTCGTCTTCCCGGAGTTGACTATCACCGGTTATCCGCCGGAAGATCTCTTGCTCAAACCGGATTTCATTCAAGCCGCACGAGATGCCCTGGAGCAGCTAACAGAGGCAACGAGCGGCCTGGTGGCGATTTTAGGCCTGCCCTATGCTGACGGCGATCTTTATAATGCGGCCGCAGTGCTGCAAGACGGGGCGTTGGTCGGCCTTTATTATAAACAGTATCTACCCAATTACAGTGTTTTTGACGAGCAACGCTATTTCAAGTCGGGAGATAGCTGCCCCGTGTTTAACCTGGGCGATTTCAAGTTTGGCGTCACTGTCTGTGAGGACATCTGGTATCCTGAGGGACCCCACCGGGCGCAAGCCCGGCGCGGCAAAGCCCAATTGTTGATTAATCTTTCCGCATCTCCCTACCGGATGCAATATGGGCATGAGCGTGAACGGATGTTGGTCAAGCGTGCAGCCGACAATGCCGCTTTTGTGGCCTACTGTAACCTGGTCGGTGGCCAGGATGAGCTGGTATTCGACGGGCATAGTTTGGTCTGTGCACCGGATGGAGAAATCCTGGCCCGCGGGCCGCAATTTGAATCGGCCCTGATCGCCGTCGACCTGGATGTAGGGCAGACGCGGGCAGGCCATGTCGCTGCTCCCCGCCGTTCGCAAGCGACGTCTACAGCCCAAGCGTATGGCGAGGTCGAAGAGATACCCTTATCCGCTGTGACCGAAAGGCCTGTCCAGGAATCGTTAGAAACGTTCGTCTCCCGGCCGCTGGA
>JANQGC010000089.1 GCA_028277515.1 Anaerolineae bacterium | reverse complement strand
GGTATTCGGATTGAAACCGGCGGCCGGCTAACTGGCGCTGAAATGGCTCGAAAAGAAAAAATTTCAGATGGAAGAGTACCGCGCAATACCATCCGCGCGGATATGGATTATGGCTTTGCTGAGGCGATGACAACATTTGGACGAATCGGTGTGAAGGTTTGGGTTTATAACGGTGAAATCCTGCCCCAAAAGACCGAGGCGACTGAAGTTTATATCAGCGAATGAGCAAAGCTTTTTACGGAGTTAGTATCATGTTAATGCCTAAGCGCGTTAAATATCGCAAGCAATTTCGTGGTCGTATGAGAGGTAATGCCAAGGGTGGTACAACCTTACAAAATGGCGAATTCGGAATGCAGGCGTTGGAACCTGGCTGGATTACGAGCCGTCAAATCGAGACCGTACGTCGTGTGGTTGTCCGGCATATGAAACGCCGCGGGAAAGTTTGGATTCGCATTTTTCCCGATAAGCCAGTAACGGCAAAACCGGCCGAAACCCGTATGGGAAAAGGTAAAGGTTCAGTTGAACATTGGGTTGCGGTTGTCAAGCCCGGGCGGATCATGTTTGAACTGGCAGGTGTGCCTGAAGATGTTGCACGTGAGGCATTGCGCCTGGCGGCATATAAACTGCCAATCCGCACACAAATTGTTTCACGGGAGGATTCCCTCTAATGGCGAATATTGTTGAATTACGTGAAATGAGTGACGATAAGTTACTTGAAATGGTCGAAAACGCGCGAGAAGAAATGTTCAATTTGCGTTTTCAAAAGGCGACCGCACAGCTGGATAATCATGCGCGTGTGAAGATAGTCCGCCGCGAAATTGCGCAGATTGAAACCGTCTTGCATATGCGTAAAGTGGCTGTGGAGACGGCTGCAAGTGAACCTGAAATAGCTGAGAAGTTGTCCAGTCAAAATTGGAGCGCCAACGCCCATTTTGACTATGAAGAAAGCGCCTGGCAGGTAGAATTTTTCAATGAAGATGGCGATGAATTTGCCTCTGCATTGGTTGATCTCAATAAAAAACGTTCCAAAGGACGGAGTGGTCGCAAAGTCGGGCAGCCCCAATTAGTGACAAGTTACGAAGTGACGGGGTAGGTTTAAGAGATGAGAGAACAACGAAAACGACTGGTAGGTGTTGTCACCAGCGACAAGATGGATAAAACAGTTGTTGTTGCTGTGACAACCACTCGACGCCATCCGATTTATGAAAAAGTGATGCGCCGTGTGAAGAAATATAAAGCTCATGATGAAAACAATGAATGCCAGATCGGTGATAGGGTGCAGATAATTGAGTCACGCCCAATCAGCCGGCACAAGCGTTTCATGGTTACATCGATTCTGGAGCGGGCAAAGTAACGAGGCGTAGAGATGATTCAGAAAGAAAGTCGCTTAAATGTTGCTGATAACTCAGGTGCCCGAGAACTTTTAGTCATCCAGGTCATGGGTGGATCAAAACGCCGCTATGGATCGATTGGAGATGTGGTAACAGCTACCGTTAAAAAGGCTGTGCCTAATTCAAACGTTAAAAAAAGCACGATTGTTAAAGCGGTGATCGTGCGCACGAAGAAAGAGTTCAAACGTGAGGATGGCAGCTATATTCGCTTTGATGATAATGCGGCCGTCATCATTGATCAAGCAACAAAGATCCCGGTTGGAACCCGTATTTTCGGCCCCGTCGCTCGCGAGTTGCGAGATAAAGGGTTTAGCCGAATTCTATCCCTGGCCCCTGAGGCCTTATAACGTTTGGCGTCGTGAGAAGAGGTAAGCATGCGAATTAAAATTGATGATGAAGTTGAAGTGATCGCCGGAAACTATAAAGGGGTTCGCGGCAAAGTGCAGCGCGTGGTGCCAGACAAGAATCGTGTGGTTGTTTCCGGAGTAAATATCGTTAAAAAGCATCAAAAACCCCGCCAGACCGGCGGCCGTTCACAAGCCCAAGGGGGCATCATTGAGTTTGAAGCCCCAGTAGATGTATCAAACGTCATGCTCGTCGATCCCGAAACCGGAGAGTTGACACGGGTCGGTTATCGTCGAGACGAAGATGGAAACAGAATTCGCTTTGCCAAGATCAGCGGAGCGGATTTAGATTAACTGATAACCAAAGGTGAGCCAGATTAGCCTAATGGTCTACTACTTTATATTCCATGCTGAATCTGCCACTCAACCTGGAGGTGAATAATGGCATTTGTGCCAATGGTTGAACAATACAAAAATGACATTCAGCCTACACTTATGGATGAATTTAATTACAGCAGTGTGATGGAAGTTCCGCGCATCACAAAGGTTGTTGTCAATATAGGGCTGGGTGAAGCTTTGGACAATGCCAAAGCTGTGGAATTTGCAACAAATGATTTGATGGCTATCACCGGGCAGAAACCGGTCGTAACGAGAGCCAAGAAATCTATTGCTAGTTTCAAACTTCGTGAAGGCAGGGCGATTGGGGTAAAGGTTACCCTGCGCGGAGAAAAGATGTGGAGTTTTTTAACCCGACTCATTCATGTTGGCCTGCCACGAACTCGCGACTTTCAAGGTGTCTCACCGGATTCCTTTGATGGTCATGGAAATTATACCTTGGGCTTGCGCGAACAATTGATTTTCCCCGAAGTGGATTATGACAATATTGATAAAGTCAGGGGAATGGAAGTGAGTATCGTTACAACAGCAAAGACAGACGAAGAAGGTCGCCGGCTGTTGTCTTTATTGGGTATGCCTTTCCGGCAGGAGCAGCCCACGCTGTAGTAGGAGAATAAGATGGCCAAAAAGTCTATGATTGCCCGGGAAAAGAAACGAAAATACCGTGTGCGCGTGCGAAACCGTTGCGAATTATGTGGTCGCCCGCGAGGGTACATACGCCGTTTTGGTTTGTGCCGGATTTGTTTCCGGGAACAAGCACTGCAAGGCAACATTCCCGGCGTTGTTAAATCTAGCTGGTAAAGGTGTATCGTTATGTCAATGAGTGATCCAATTGCTGATATGCTAACACGTGTGCGCAATGCTTTGATGCGTCAACATTCGTCTGTTTCAATACCTCATTCAAACACGAAAAAGGCGATAGCGCAGGTTCTGAAGGACGAGGGGTACATTGCTGATTACACCGTCGTATCTCAGAAGCCGCGTGATGTACTTCAGATTGAGTTGAAATATCGAGGTGGTCGTCGGGATCGCCGGTCCGTTATCACTGGCCTGGAGCGCGTAAGTAAACCTGGTCGACGCACCTATGTAGATAAGAAAAATATTCCCTGGGTGTTGAGTGGTATGGGTATATCAATCCTGACAACATCAAGAGGAATCATGACAGGCCAGCAAGCTCGCCGCCTTGGAGTGGGCGGTGAAGTTATTTGTCGGGTCTGGTAGGGAAGGTGAACCATGTCACGAATTGGTAAAGCTCCTATTTCGTTGCCAAAGGGTGTCAACGTCGATTTAAAAGGGCAGGTTGTTACGGTTAAGGGTCCAAAAGGGAGCCTTACCCAGGAATTCCACCCGGAAATGGATATTTCCCTGGATGATGGGGTTTTAACGGTGGAAAGGCCCAGTGATTCTCGCGACCACCGATCGCTGCATGGCTTAACAAGAGCCTTGTTAAATAATATGGTCGTTGGTGTCAGTGATGGTTACACTAAAACTTTGCAAGTCGAGGGTGTTGGCTACCGGGCTGCGATGGAAGGAAAAACTTTAGTGCTCAATGTCGGTTATTCTCACCCGGTAAAGATTGAACCGGAAGCCGATTTATCTTTTGATGTTGAAGATCGCGGCAAAACGATCAGAGTAATGGGAATTGATAAACAACTTGTCGGTGAATATTCGGCTCGTATTCGTAAAACTCGTCCACCTGAACCGTATAAGGGCAAGGGTATTCGTTATGAAGGCGAGTTCGTACGGCGTAAAGCTGGTAAAGCAGGCAAGGTCTAAGATAGGTTAGTTAGTCATATGGCTGTTAAAACAAAAAAAGCAAGGAAGAGACGCCATCGTCGAATCCGTATGAAGTTGTCGGGAACGGCCGAACGGCCGCGCTTGAATGTCTTTCGCAGCTTGAATCATATTTACGCTCAAGTGATTGACGATGAAGCTGGACATACATTGGTTTCAGCTTCTACAAAAGATTCAAATCTTTCTGCGGATCTGGATGGTAAGACAAAAAAAGAAAAAGCAGTTGTTGTTGGCAAGGCTATAGCCCAACGGGCAAAAGAAGTTGGGATTGAAGCGGTTGTATTTGATCGCGGCGGATACTTATACCACGGCCGCGTGAAATCCTTAGCTGACGGTGCACGTGAGGCTGGCCTTAAATTCTAAGACTGCCATGAAAAGGCAAAGACAATTTGCCGGACTAGGAGATAATAATGGGTCAAAGACGTCGAGGTTTTCGTGACCAAAGGGAAGAGTTTGACGAAAGAATAGTAGACATTACCCGCGTTGCCAAGGTGGTCAAAGGTGGTCGCCGGTTTGCTTTTCGCGTTACCGTTGTTGTTGGTGACAATAAGGGAAGCGTCGGCGTTGCCACCGGGAAAGCACGTTCCGTACCTGATGCCATCCGTAAGGCAATTGAGGCGGGTCGAAAATCTATGGAATTAGTTCCCATCTTTGGCACAACTGTGCCGCATGAGGTAATAGGACGCCATAGCGCGGCTATCGTGCTGCTTAAGCCAGCCTCACCTGGTACAGGCGTTATTGCTGGTGGCGGTGTACGTGCCGTCATTGAAGCCGCGGGTTATAAAGATATATTATCAAAATCATTAGGTAGCCAGAATGTGCTGAATGTTATGATGGCTACTATGGATGGGTTGCGGCAGTTAAAGCATGCCCAAGAAGTTGCCGCGGATAGAGACAAAGAAGTCGCCGATGTTACACCATTTTGGAGTCGGAGTTGATGTCAAAGTTACAGGTTACTTATAAAAAAAGTGCGATTGGTTATAACCAGCGCCAAAAAGCCACGATTAAGGCTTTGGGATTGAAAAAATTACACCAGACGGTGGAACATGATGATACCCCCGTCATTCGGGGAATGATCAGCCGAGTCAGTCATTTAGTGGCTGTTGAAGAGGTAAAATAGATATGAAATTACACGATCTGCGCCCAAATTCCGGTGCGAAAAAGAAGCGCAAGCGAGTAGGTCGTGGTATTGCAGCCGGTCAAGGTAAGACCGCCGGGCGTGGTACCAAAGGCCAAAAAGCGCGTAGTGGTGGCGGAAAAGGGATTTATTTTGAAGGTGGTCAGTTGCCATTGGCTCGCCGGCTGCCCTTTAAGCGCGGTTTCACCAACATTAATAAGGTTTATTACAACCCGGTTAATTTGAAGCGGCTGGCCGAGTTTGATTTTGGGGATGTAGATGTAACACCTGAAGTCATGGCTCAAATTGGTCTGCTTAAGAAAGAGAGTGATCCTGTTGTGATTCTAGGTGATGGGGAAATCAGTGCCTCGTTAACTGTAAAAGCACATCGCTTTTCAAAATCTGCCAGGGAGAAGATTGAGGCCGCCGGTGGTTCGATCGTGATTTTGTCACTTGATTAAAAACCACGGTTTGATCGCAGGTCTAAAAATCAGGAAGTGATCTAATGATTGAGTCAATGCTCGCAGCTTTTTCCGTGCCGGATTTACGTCGACGTATTTTCTTTACGATCGGAATGCTGGTTGTTTATCGGTTAGTTGCCAATATTCCGGTGCCAGGCGTAAATCTTGAGGCGTGGTTACTATTTACCTCTCAAGATAGTGGAAATGCTGTCGTAAACTTTTTGGATTTACTCTCTGGTGGTGCCGTCCGTAATTTCTCCGTCATGGCGATGGGGGTCTACCCCTATATTACGGCGTCCATCATTATCCAGCTATTAACGCCTATTATTCCGCAGTTGGAGGAGTTGGCATCTGAAGGTGAGTCTGGTCGGAATAAAATCAATAAAATTACTTATTACATCACGGTTCCACTGGCATTCTTACAAGCCGTTGGCCAGATTCGCTTGATTGGTTTCAGTTTGCAAGGTGGCCTAGAATCGTTAATGCCTAATTTTGGCTTTACAGGAGGGCAGCTTTTGCCGACACTAACAACGCTGGTGGCAATGGTCGGTGGAACGATGTTCGCGATTTGGATTGGTGAGTTAATCACTGAGGATGGTATTGGCCAGGGTATTTCGCTGATCATTTTCGGAGGTATCGTGTCCGAAATGATTCCGAATTTGGCCGGTCTTTTTACAATCCCCGATCAAACTGCCCGAATTTTCACAATTATAGGCTTCATTATTCTGACGGTGGCAACAGTTTTGGTCATTGTGATCGTACAGGAGGGGCAGAGGCGAATACCTGTTCAGTACGGCCGTCGGGTACGCGGTCGTAAAGTTTACCAGGGACAAAGTACCTATGTACCTTTGAAAGTAAATACAGCCGGGATGATCCCGATTATCTTTGCCCAATCAATCCTGACTTTTCCGCCCTTGATTGCTAACTTCTTTGTCGGCGATTTGTCCACTGATGGGAATTTCTTTAATCAAATTGCGCGCAGTATATCAAGCTTTGGCTCGGTCCAGGACCCGCAAACAGCACCTTTATCCTTTTTCCTTTATTGGATATTTTATTTCTTGCTTGTAGTTGCCTTCACATTCTTCTACACGGATGTGATGGTCAAGCAGCAGAACATCCCACAAACCTTACAACGCCAGGGTGGTTTTATTCCTGGGATTCGGCCGGGCAAACGAACAGAAGCATATATCACCTCAGTTGTACGGAGAATTACGTTTGTTGGTGCGATTTTCCTGGGCATAGTCGCCATCACTCCAGGTATTATGGCACTCGTTGGGGCAATACTTCGGATTGAGGGCTTTCAGCAAAGTGCTCTGGTGATTACAGGAGCTGGGCTGATTATCGTTGTTGGGGTCGTCATTGACACAATGCGCCAACTGGAAGCGCAATTGCTTATGCGCCATTATGAAGGATTTATAAGTTGATGAACATCATTATTCTTCTTGGTGCACCAGGCGCCGGAAAAGGAACCCAGGCCAAGTTGCTGCAGGAAACGTTAGGTTTACCCCAGGTATCGACTGGGGAAATCTTCCGCTACAACCTGAAGAATGAAACTGATCTGGGAACTCTTGCTAATAAATTCATGGAAAAAGGTGAGCTTGTTCCCGACGATGTAACTGTGGCTATGGTGAAAGACCGGCTCTCCCAGCCTGATTGTGAAGATGGAGCCGTTCTAGATGGTTTCCCTCGAACAGCGACCCAGGCTGAGGCACTGGAACGATTGCTCACTGAAATTGGTGGACAGATCACGATCGTGCCCCACATCAAAGTAGAGCCTGAGATTTTGATAGCCAGGTTGGTCAAACGGGCTCAGATTGAAGGTCGGTCTGATGATAATGAAGAAACCATTCGCACCCGAATGGATGTGTACGAACAACAAACCCGGCCCTTGTTGGAATATTACGGAAATAAAGATTTGGTAGTTGAAGTTGACGGCCGGCAACAGATCGAAGAAGTTCACGCTGATTTGGTTAAGGTCATTCGAGAGACTGCGTAGTTTGAACCTGGAGAAATCATTGTCGCTAAGAACGCGTTAGATTTTTCATTAGAGTTTTAAGCAGGAGTAAATTGTCATGAAAGTATCAGCATCTGTAAAGCGTCGTTGCCCGAAATGCAAAATTGTTAAGCGACGAGGTGTCGTTCGTGTGATTTGCGCAGATCCAAATCACAAACAGCGTCAAGGTTAATGGGGTAAGTTACAGCGTTAACCATTGTTTTTACCCGGCTTGGAGGAAAAATGGCTCGTATTTCTGGGGTTGATATCCCTCGCAACAAAAGAGTTGAAGTTAGTTTGACTTATATCTATGGCATTGGCGATTCTCGCAGCCGAGAGATTTTAGAAGAAGCGGGTGTGAACCCCGATACACGCGTTCGTGATCTTGCTGAATCGGATGTGATGCGAATTCGTCAGATCATTGATGGCAATTATACCGTAGAGGGCGATTTGCGCCGTGAGGTAGCGATGAATATTAAGCGATTAACTGAAATTGGATGTTATCGTGGACTTCGCCACCGCCGGCATTTACCTGTTCATGGACAACGGACCAAAACGAATGCGCGTACGCGCAAAGGTCCGAAGAAGACTGTGGCTGGAAGAGGTCGAAGAAAAGGCGGTAAATAAATTGATTGGCAAATTGCCTATCGCCTTATAGTTGGCTGATTCATACCATAAGGAGAGAAAATGGGACGTAGAAGACAATCTCAGGCCCGCAAAAAAGTTAGAAAGATGGTTCCTCAAGGGGTCGTGCATATTTTCGCAACCTTTAATAACACTATCGTGACGATCACAGATCCCAATGGCAATACAGTGACTTGGGCCAGCGCAGGCAGCGCGGGATTCAGGGGGTCGCGTAAAAGCACACCTTATGCCGCTCGATTGGCCGGCCAAAATGCAGCGAACGAAGCAATGGACCATGGGATGCAAGAGGTAGAAGTCTTTGTGAAGGGACCTGGTCCTGGACGTGAGGCTGCTATCCGTGCCGTGGCCGCATCCGGGATGCAGATTAGTGCGATTCATGACATCACGCCTGTGCCCCACAATGGCTGCCGTCCGCCGAAAAGAAGACGGGTTTAAATTACTATTTATTTGATTTGGAGAGGGAAGACGGGTTGCCAAGCCTGTAAACCTCTCGACAATCCAAATTATGGAGGTAAGTAAAGTTGGCAAGATATACAGGACCAGTATGTAAGCTTTGTCGCCGGGAAGGTGAAAAGTTATTCTTAAAGGGGTCTCGTTGCTTAACCCCAAAATGCTCATTTGAGCGCCGATCTTATCCACCTGGACAACATGGACGAGATAAACAGTTCCGGCGCGGCAGGGCATCAGATTATTTGCTACAGCTTCGTGAGAAACAAAAAGCTCGCCGGATATATGGCGTAATGGAACGCCAATTCAGCGGCTATTTTACCCGTGCCGCGCAGCAAGTTGGGTTAACAGGCACCAATTTGTTGACCTTGTTGGAACGTCGCCTGGATAATGTTGTTTATCGATTAGGAATTGCCAGTTCACGTTCTCAGGCGCGTCAGTTGGTTTCACACGGACACATTCTGTTGAACGGCCGCAAGACGAATATTCCCTCTGCGCTTGTTTCTCCTGGGGATACAGTATCCGTTCGGTCCGAGAGCCGAGGAAATACATATTTCAAGATCTTACGCCAGGACATGGATGATCGCCGCGTTCCACGATGGCTATCTTTGGATGTAGACGCGCTTGCTGCGAATGTTCTGCATGTGCCCACGCGTGAAGATATTGATGTAACTTTAAATGAACAACTCATTGTCGAGTATTACTCCCGTTAATCATTTCGGCATTAGAACGTTCGTAGGATTATTTGTTGATTGATTATAGGGTTGCAAGGGAGGTTTGACGTTGGCTATTAGCAATTTGGTCATACCCAAAATTGAAAGCACGGCCATGACCCGTGAATACGGCCGATTCGTATTCGGTCCACTTGAAAGAGGATATGGAACCACGCTGGGTAATTCTTTACGCCGCGTGTTTTTAGCATCATTGCCCGGTGCCGCAGTCACTTCTATTCGTGTGACTGATGCCCCTCATGAATTTTCGGCGATACCTCATGTGCGTGAAGATATGATGCAGCTTATCCTGCATATTAAGCAGCTGCGCTTAAAGTTGCACAGCATGGATGTCGCCCGATTACGTCTTGAAGTTCAGGGTGCCGGAACGGTAACCGCCGCTGATATTCAGCTTCCACCAGAAGCAGAAATCGTTAATCCGGAATTATATCTTTTTACTGTAGATTCCGATGATGCTTTTTTGGAAATTGAAATGACAGTGGAAACAGGTCGCGGTTATTCCCCCGCTGAAGAACGCGGCCGTCTGCCCATTGGCGAACTTCCGGTTGATGCTATCTTCAGCCCCATCCGCCGAGTTTCTTACGAAGTTGAGAAAACGCGTGTGGGCCAGATGGCCGATTTCGACCGAGTTATTATGGAAGTATGGACTGATGGAACGATAAAACCGGAAGAGGCACTCGCTCAATCAGCTCAGATTTTAATTCAACATCTCCGGCCGCTGGCCGGAGTTAGTGAAGAGACCTTCCAACCGGTTGAGGAAGAGGAAGAAGAAGAGCCTATTCCGAATGAAATTTATGACACGCCTATTGAGCAGCTAGATCTCAGTGTCAGGGTATTCAACTCATTAAAGCGGACAGGTATAACCAAGGTCGGAGAAATGTTGGAGATGCTGGACCGAGGAGATGAAACAATGCTGGCGATTCGCAATTTTGGCGAAAAGTCGCTCGAAGAACTCAAACACCAGCTAAGGATTAAGGGCTTTTTACCTGATGAGGAAAAAAGTGCCGCCCCTTGAGCGGCTTATAATGAACGTGAAGCCTGACAGCTATATATGCCTGTCATGCCCATACGTTAATTATCCCAAACGAGGATTATAATGCGACACAAAGTACACGGCCGTCGACTTAATCGTAGTTCTGCTCATCGCAAATCGTTACGGAAAAATTTAGTTGCCGATCTCATATGCCGGGAGCAAATAGTAACGACGGAAGCTAAAGCAAGAACGATTAGACCCGCGGCAGAAAAAATGATAACACTGGCCAAAAGGGGCCTGGCTAAAGGTCAGGAAAACCCGGCAGCAGAAGTTCATGCCCGGCGTTTAGCCGCCTCGCGTTTACCGAAATCGCGCGTGGTTGAAGATGAAGATGGCTATTTTGACGAGATATTCGTGGTTCAAAAATTGTTTGACGAAATTGCCCCGCGTTACTCAGACCGTCCCGGTGGTTATACGCGAATGGTCAAAATCGGTAAACGACCTGGAGACAATGCCGAGATGGCAGTTTTGATGTTGGTTGAGGATGAATAACCTTTTGTACGCTTGTTAAGCTAACCTGGGACAAGCATGGCGCGTTATGCTGCCTTGATTGAATATGATGGCACGAATTATTTTGGCTTTCAACGCCAAAAAGCAACATTCTCTACCATTCAAGGCGAGATAGAGCATGTTCTATCCCAGTTGGCAGGATTGCCTGTTACGATTACTGGTGCGGGGCGAACAGATACAGGTGTTCATGCCACTGGCCAGGTAATAAGTTTTACTTTTGATTGGAGGCATCCTACCAGAGCGTTAAAAAGAGCACTAAATGCAAAATTGCCGGATGATATCGTCATTTTGAACCTCAAAGAGGTAGATGATAGATTTCATCCACGGTACGATGCTAAGCGACGTGTATATCGCTATTATGTGCTTAATAGATTGGAACGCAGCCCTGTACAGCGAAGATATAGCTGGCACGTGCGGAAGCCATTAAAAATTGAAGTGATGAATAAAGCAGCATCGCAATTAATTGGTGTTCATGATTTCGCGACATTTGGGATTCCGCCCCAGGGCAACAATTCTGTGCGGGAACTTTTTACGGCGCAATGGCAGCCGAAGAAGGGATTATTGCTGTTTGAAATATCAGCGAACGCCTTTCTTTATCGAATGGTGCGCAGCCTGGTTGGTAGCCTGGTGGCAGTAGGTTTGCAAAATTGGCAATTGGATGATTTTGAAGCCGCTTTTCAGGCATGCGACCGCAACAGGTCTGCCCCGGCAGCGCCATCACAAGGATTGTTTTTAGCTGCAATTGAGTATGATGAATAATGTAGGGCAAAGTTTTTTGATTCTGCAGGAGAAGATAGCATGAAAACCTATGTAACAAAACCGGCCGAAATTGAACGGAACTGGTATGTGGTTGATGCGGAAGGACAAACGTTAGGCCGATTGGCCAGTAAAATTGCTACTGTTTTGCGTGGCAAACATAAACCAATTTATAGTCCATCGGTGGATTGTGGTGATTATGTTATCGTGCTAAATGCCGGTAAAATTACTGTAACTGGGCAGCGGATGGAGCAAAAGACCTATTATCGGCATTCGGGATACCCGGGTGGAATCAATTCAATTACTCTGCGTGAGCAATTGGAGAGATACCCTACTCGTCCCGTGGAATTAGCGGTTAAAGGGATGCTGCCTAAAAATAAATTGGGGCGTAAGATGCTCAAGAAATTGAAGGTTTATACCGGATCCGAACATCCGCATGCGGCGCAACAGCCAGTAGCATTGGATATTTAAGAGAGGCGAATCAATGTCAGAAGATAAGAGAAGGTATTACGAAGGAATCGGCCGCCGGAAGAGGGCATCAGCAAGAGTGCGCATTTATCCTGATGCTGAAGCAACTGGTGCTTTTACCGTCAACGATCGTGATGTTAAAGAATATTTTCCCCGGTATGGAGATTATAGCATTCTTACCGGTCCCCTGACGGATACGGAACTATTGAGCAAAGTGGATGTTTCCGTCCTGGTAAACGGCGGGGGAATCACCGGGCAAACCGGTGCTGTTCGCCTTGGGTTGGCCCGCGCTTTGATCAAGTATGATGAAGAATTGCGCGGCTCACTGCGAGCGGAAGGCCATTTGACCAGGGACGCAAGGGTTAAGGAACGAAAGAAGCCTGGATTAAAGCGAGCTAGAAAGGCTCCTACCTATACCAAGCGTTAATCCCTAAAGAACCTTTTGGTTAGAATATATAAAGAGGCGAGTCTTTGCTCGCCTTTTTGGTTTACGGAGTCAGGATAGCTGCATGAGTATAACAATTGTTGGCCTTGGACCTGGAAATGGGGAGTTAATCACCCGGCAAGCATGGGAAGTTTTATCATCTACTGAGTTGCTATATGTACGAACGGAACAGCATCCTACAGTTGCCGATTTGCCGACAGGAATTAAGATACGTGGTTTTGATCATCTTTATGAGACGGCCAATAACTTTGCAGATGTTTATTCGCAGATTATTCAAGATCTGCTTCGTATAGGAAAAAGCGAGTCCCTGGTTTATGCTGTACCCGGCCACCCTAATATTGGGGAATCTACGGTTACTTCATTAGTAAAACTTGCCGATAAAGAAGGTATCGCGTGCCAGATTATTCCCGGATTGAGTTTCGTTGAACCTGTATTAACTGCTGTAGGTGCTGACGCCCTGGATGGTCTGCAAGTTTATGATGCTTTAGCTGTTGCCGGCAGGTTATATCCCCCGTGTAGACCGAATACAGCACTACTAATCGGTCAAGTGTACAACCAGTTAGTGACAAGTGATGTGAAATTGGTTTTAGCGTCAGTTTTTCCTGAGGAACACTTGGTTACGCTGGTTCATAATGCTGGCAATTCAAATGAAACCATCGAATCATTACCTCTATATGCCATTGATCGCAGCAAACACATTAATCACTTGACTACATTATTTGTACCACCCCTAAACCAACCATCTTCATTGTCCGACCTTGCCAATACTGTAGCTGTATTGAGAAGCCCCGCTGGGTGTCCCTGGGATCAGGAACAGACACCTCAATCGATGAGAGACGGGTTCTTAGAGGAGGCATATGAGGTGCTGGAAGCTCTTGATGCAGAGGACAAAGAAAACCTTGAAGAGGAGCTGGGAGACTTACTTTACCATCTGGTCATGCAGGCACAAATGGCTTATGAAACCGGAGATTTCACATTAAGCGACGTGCTCGCAGGAATCGACGCAAAATTGAAGCGGCGACATCCGCATGTTTGGGGTGATGTAGATGTCAACAATTCAGCGGAAGTTCTTGAGAATTGGGAATTAATTAAGAAAGCAGAAAAAACCGAAAATTCACAATCAATTCTGGACGGGCTTTCAATTTCACTTCCCGCATTGACAAGGTCGCAGAAGATTCAACGACGCGTTGGCAGTATTGGTTTTGATTGGCCGGATATCGAAGGGGTTTTTGAAAAAATTCAAGAAGAAATTGAGGAGATTAAGGATGCGAGCACGCCAGAGGGTGTCACCGCTGAAATTGGCGATTTGTTGTTCGCCACGGTAAATTTAGCAAGATGGCTTGATGTTGATGCCGAAAGTTCCCTGCGTGAGGCAAACTTACGATTTTCAAGGCGCTTTAAAATTGTTGAAGATATAGCCAACTT
The DNA here is from genome assembly GCA_028277515.1 of Anaerolineae bacterium. Next base: position 28,151 of record JANQGC010000089.1, on the reverse strand, counting down.
AAACAAAATTAATTTATCTGACCAAAGTCTGGAAGAATTAGAGTGGTTATGGGCTAAGGCCAAAGAAAAGCTTGCTAAAGGCGGCACCGATGCTAAAGTATAAAGCAATAAACTGCAAATAAGGAGTTGTCGTGGCAGTCATTTTCAATATTGTCCTGCCAATCCTGGCTGGATTAGCTATCCTGGCCATGTTTTTTTTCATATGGCGTGCATTTAATGCTCGCTCTGAAGCATCCTACCAGGCTTATAATGTTGGACGCCAGGAAGCGTTAAAGTCCTCACGAGTTAATCTTATACGGGCTGCGTTCGCCTTGATAATTGCGCTAATATTTGTTTTGACAATTGTTATCATTCCAAACCTTCGTTCAGCCCCAGCCCAGCCTATTGAAACTCCATTTGTTGAAACGCCGCAACCAACTTCAGAGGTTACAGTGGAACCTACGGAGCTACCAGCAACAAATACTTTAGAGCCATCTCCAACTGTCCCATTACCTACTGCAACGAACGTACCATTACCAACTGAAACAAACACCCCGGCACCACAAACTGCCACAGTTAGCAGCGGAGTGGGGGTTTGGTTGCGTGCTGCCCCAGGGGTCGAAACAGAACAATTAGAGTGGCTGCTAGATGGGACAATTGTCATTGTGTTGAATGGTGTACAGACTGTTGACGATCTTGTTTGGCAGCAAGTTCAGACAGAGAATGGCGTTACCGGATGGGTGGCTTCTGAGTTTATCGTTCTCAACGAACAGCAATAATCTAAATACGGGAGCAAAATCTACTTTAAAGGATTCGTTGGCCGAGTAGGGAAGCGGCTAGCCCAACCGCTAGCTCGGCCGTCTTATTCATATCATCTAAAATCGGATTGATTTCGACGATATCTAACGAGCGAACGCGTGAGCTGTCGCCCAATATCTCCATGAGTAAATGGGCTTCTCGATAAGTTAATCCTCCAGGTACCGGTGTTCCGACTCCTGGAGCTTCATCCGGATCGAGACTGTCCATGTCCAGACTGATGTGGATTCGATCAAGATGGCGCAAGCGGTCCAGGGCCTGCCGGGCGATTGATGCCGTTCCAAGCTCGTCCAAATGGCGCATGGTGAACACACTGATTCCGCTATTGGAGAGTTTAATCCTTTCTTCTTCATCTAAATCGCGAATTCCAACCTGAACGATTTGAGTTGGGTGCAGTTTCGGACCAGGATAACCAACATTGATCAAATCTTCTTGCCCCAAACCGACCAACGCGGCCACAGGCATGCCATGAATATTGCCACTTGGTGAAGTCTTGTGGGTGTTAAAATCGCCATGAGCGTCAACCCAGATGACTCCAACCGATCCGGTATTGGCGGCCACAGCGATTGTGCCCACGCTCATACTGTGGTCGCCCCCTAGAAAAATTGAAAAATCGCCATCTTTGATCCATTGATTGGCTATCGTATAGATCCTGTTGCACACATCTGTTACCGTTTTCAGACGGCGGCCGCTCCCTTCGGCAACATGTTCTTCCGGGTTGGGAACAGATAGGTTCCCTTCATCATGTACTTGATGTCCCAGGCGCTCCAGGCGTGATTGTAGCCCGGCATATCGAAGTGCACTTGGTCCCATATCCACACCGCGCCTGTTTTGGCCTAAATCCATCGGGACACCGATGATGCGAATTGTTTCTTTTTTCAAATGGTTTCCTTTTTTAATATTTTCACCTATTAATGGGGCAATCGCAAATGACAAGTCAGGTTAATCTTGGGCTATCTCTACTTGAAACAATATAATCAGTTTGATGTCAAACGCGATGCTGCATTATTCTCGAATGGAATGGCCTACGGATTGGGAGGAGATATTTGGTAGAGAAGCGCCTCTGTTATTGGAAATAGGCTTTGGCACCGGCCATTATCTCGTTAATTGGGCGATCCGCCGGAAAGAAGATAACGTCATTGGCATTGAAATTTCTCTTCCGTCTTTAAGACGAGGTCAGAAAAAAAAGATGGCAGCCGGCATAACGAATTTGCGAATTCTGCAAGGCGATTCTCTAAGCGCAGTCTGGCTGCTATTCCCGGTTCAATCTATTCAAGAGGTGATTATAAACTTTCCTGATCCCTGGCCGAAAGCTGCTCACCATAATCGCCGATTGATCAAAGATAAATTCCTGCACTTATTGGCTACACGGTTGCAGGATGGCGGATTACTGGATGTTGCAACCGATCATGGTGATTATGCGGCTGTGATTGAAGCGTGCTTATCAAAATCTCCCTATTTTAATAACCGGCTTGCAGTGCCTTATCTAACTGAAGGCGTGTCAAGGTTAAAGACGAAGTATGAGAAAATTGCCCTGGCAGAAGGTCGAATTTGCCGTTATTTTAAATTTCAACGCAATTCTCAGGCCGCATCTAATCCTTTTGCCATTCCGGAGGTAGGTGAAATGCCTCATGTTGTCATAACGAGACCCGTATCCGTAGAGGAAATCGGCCGTCGTTTTAGCCCCTATCAAGTAAAAGTGAACCACATTAATATCAAATATCTGGATGTTTTCCAAGCAATCGACGAAGATATGCTACTGGTCGATATTTATGTTAGCGAAGAACCATTTCACCAAAGGGTAAGCCTCTCAGTTCGTTCTCGGAAAGAAGATGATATTGTTATTAGCATTCATCCAGCAGGATTTCCGCGCCCAACCACTGGTCTCCATTTAGCCATTCATCATTTTCTACAATGGTTGCAAAAAATAGAGCCTGACTTAACCGTCCTAACCAGCACCTTAAATATCACAAGTCGTGAATCAGTTGCAGAAAATGATTCATGATTTGGTCAGAAAGATCATATTGGAATCAATTATGAAATCTTATTGCTCTGGTTAGCGTTCTATCTTAATCAGAAAAACTTAACCTCCCCTAAATCTCAAAGATTATGGAATTTGATTTAGAACTTTATCGAGAATTTGTTGAAGCCGAACCAGGTGTAACGATAAGTTATATTGACATCGCACCAGAACGACCAGTTCGTACTTATTTATTTGTTCATGGTTTCGGCGGCAATGCCAGGCAATGGCAGCCACAAATTAACTCATTTGCCCAACAAAACCATGTCATTGCTATTGATTTACGTGGCCATGGAGCCTCTTCGCGGAGCGCATCTATCTCTTATAAAATGGATAAACTGGTTGCTGATATTGTATCCGTGCTCAAGGATGCTCAGGCTCATAACAAGGTGGTTGTGATCGGACATTCATTTGGAGTTGCTGTTGCTACCGAATACGCAAATCGCCATGCAGAACGGATTTCTCATCTAATATTGATTGCCGGAGCAGGGGAGTATGATATTCGGTGGCCATATAAAGCATTCTTTAGGTTACCTCCCGGCCTATTGGCTGCCGGCCAATCTCTTGCCAATAATTTTATAGATGCTTCGCTTGTGTCTTTACAAAAAATTTATTTCCAAACGTTACGCCAATGGCAAGGGTGGGATATATTTCCAAATTTAAAGCTACCCGTGTTAATTATCCTTGGTAATAGAGACCAGGCTCTGCCCCAGGAATCTTACCAACGCGTGGCTGATTTAATTCCACCAGAAAATTCAGAAGTTTTGCGTGTTGATGTTTCGGCGCATCTTGTCATGCTTGAGCGGCGAAACGCGGTAAATCGGGCAATCGACCGATTTATAGAATCTTCGCATAGGGATGTTGATATACCCCGATGGCGCTCGCAGTTGGATATCGGTAGCCGGGGAAGTTTATTAAAAGAAAGGCCATGGTTAGCGTATTATGAGTCAAATGTGCCGGCAACCATTCATGTGCCTGATCATCCCTTAACGAGACTGCTGCAGCGCAGCAGTAGGCGCTTTCCTAATCGAACGGCGTTGATTGAGTCAGGAAGAAGATTGTCTTATCGAAAACTTTATTTTGAATCATTGCGTTTCGCTAATGCCTTGATGAAGTTAAACATAAACAAGCAATCCCGAATTATGATATTGCTACCCAATTGTTTGCAGCTCGTTATCGCTTATTATGGTGCCCTTTTAACAGGAGCTGTTGCTGTTTTGGGTAATCCCCTGGTTGAAAAAGATGGATTGGTTGAGCAATTAAATTTTTTGGAAGCTGAAATATTAGTTACACGGGATGATAATCCAAATGTAAAGGAAATATTTGAAAGCACAACACTTGGCCAACTGATTTTGACCAATGATGATGATTACGCTCCCTGGTTTCATAAATTTATAAACAAGTTTAGAGAAAAAGATACGAAAGAGCGGAGCAATATTTTTTTCTGGGGTGATTTTATTGATGAAAGCAAACCTGAGCGTCTGACGGTTGAGGTCAAAGCAGATGATACAGCCGCCATCCAGTTTACGGGTGGTGTGACCGGACCACCGAAAGGGGTGATGCTCACGCATAAAAACCTTGTAGCCAATGTGCTTCAAATGCGGGCTTGGTTTTATGAGGCTGAAGATGGACAAGAAAGTACATTAGCACTCATACCTATCAGCCATATTTACGGCATGACCACTGCGTTAAATTTTCCAATTAGTCAGGGGGCGACTTGCATTTTGTTGCCCCAATTCAGGATTGATGAAGTCATGCGGACCATCAAAAAGCATCAAACAACTTATTTCCCAGGTGTACCATCAATATTTATGTCCATAAAAGATTATCCTGATGTTAGAAAATATAATGTCGATTCTGTTCAAACATATCTAAGTAGTGTTTCTCCGTTACCCATTGAAGTTGAAGAAGCTTTTGAAAAAATAACCAGGAGTCATTTAATCGAGGCATATGGTTTAACCGAAGCAAGTCCTTTGACTCATATTTCACCTCTCAATAAGCGAGATAAGATCGGTTCGATTGGCTTACCATTGCCTAGTACTGAAGCAAGAATTGTCGATTTGGAATCAAAACGTGTGTTACCATCGGGACAAGTAGGAGAGCTTCTCATTCGTGGACCACAGGTAATGCAAGGTTATTGGCAGGATGAAGAAGCGACAGAAAGGGCTATTGACTCGCTTGGCTGGTTATCAACTGGCGACATCGCGAGGATGGATAACGATGGATATTTCCAAATTATCAGCAAAAGCCAGGACGCCTGGCATTCATCAGATGGAGAAGCACAGTTCTACCCAAGGGATATTGAGGAGGTTATATATGAGCTGCCATCTGTTGAAGAAGTGATTGTTATCTTATTAACAGGTAGACCCATCGCTTTTGTTAAGGTAAAAGAAAATAGTAAAACAAATACAAAAACGATAATTGCTTATTGCCGGCGACGTTTACCTCCGGAACTTGTGCCCTGGCGAGTAATTTTTGCAGGCGATTTTCCGCGAAACTTAATTGGCAGGGTGAGACGGGAAGAACTTATTGATAGTTACAAGCACGAAGTTAACGACGCGGTCACAGGAATCGATCAATACCTACCAGGGTTGAAAGAAGTAAAAACCGAGGAAGGTTGAAGTTCGTAAGATTGGTCAATTTTTTCTATAGGATTACAAGAGGAATAAGAAAATGAAAATTGACCAATCTAATGCAAAATCACTTAACCTTTAATGAGTCCAACAAAACCACCCGAATTACTGGCACTTAATCAAGATCTTCTTTCCTGTCGCAAATGTATAACTGCGGGATATGATGTTGTTCCTGGGGCAGTCTTTTCTCATCCTAAACAAGCTGATGTCATGCTTATTGGCCAGGCGCCAGGGATTACAGAGGTTGAAGCACGCCGACCTTTCAACGCAGGCAGCGGAAAAAGATTGTTTCAATGGCTGGAAATGGCTGGTTGGACAGAAGGAGGATTTCGGGCGCGTCATGTAATGACTTCGATTACGAAGTGCTATCCCGGTAAAGGTAAAAACGGAAAAGGTGACCGCCTACCTTCAAAGGTAGAGCAAAAACTGTGCCGACCATACTTAGAAAGAGAAATCTATTATTATGATCCGCAGCTGCTGCTTTTGGTCGGTGGTCTGGCGATCAAGTTATTTTATCCGGCAAAATTGAGGTTGAATCAAATTGTTGGCACTGCCGCTTTCTTGAGACAGGGAACCCGCGAGGATTTGTTGAAGTTTGAAATCAATCGTGCGCAGCAAGTTCATTCTCCAGAGGAAATATTCAAACAAGACGGCCGCTGGATTGTACCCTTACCTCATCCATCTGGAGCATCCTTATGGCCGAATAAAGCGGAAAATAAACGTTTAATTGAACGAGCTATGCAATTGCTGGCCCGGCTTCGCCAGATATATGGATACTAAAAAAAGCAGCCGACTGTATGCCGGCTGTTTTATCTGTAACCTTATTTAAATCGGGCAGCTTGAATTGAATTTTCCCCACCGCTGATTGAAGGCGGAATGATCACATTTAATTCCTCTTGTTGTTTTCCTTCGATTGTAATTGGCGGGCTATTTGCGTCCAACAATGCGATATCCAAAACTTCATCCAGGTGATTCACTGGAATCAGTGTTAAATCTTCTCGAATCCGTTCCGGTAAATCGGGAATTTCTTTCGCATTTTCTTTGGGCATAATTACTGTCTTAACTCCGGCGCGATGGGCAGCAATTGTTTTCGCTTTTAGCCCACCAATGGGCAATACTTTACCACGAAGCGTGACTTCTCCAGTCATGGCTACATCACGGCGAACAGGGCGGCGGGTTAAGGCGGAAATGACGGCCGTTGCCATTCCAATGCCGGCACTTGGACCATCTTTCGGCGTAGCGCCGTCAGGTACATGGATGTGGACATTGATATTGTCAAAAAGAATCGGATCAAGCCCCAGGATGCGCGCATTTGCGCGGGCATAAGTGAGGGCTGCTTGGGCCGATTCGCGCATCACATCTCCTAATAGCCCCGTCAAAGTAATACGCCCTTTTCCTTCGCTTAAACTGACTTCGATTGGCAGCGTATCGCCACCGAAAGCATTTACAGCCAATCCGGTTGCTACGCCAACTTCATCGTTTTCTTCGGCCGTGCCATAGGTAACTTTTTCAGGTCCGAGGAATGTTTCGATATCTTCTTCAGTGACTTCAAATGGACCTGTCTCGCCAGAGGCAATTTTAACAGCCAGTTTGCGCACGACCTTTCCGATATTACGCTCGAGCTGTCTGACACCTGCTTCACGTGTATAATGGCGAATCAGCTTGCTAAGTGCTTCTGGCTGAAATTGAATTTCGTAATCTTCAATACCATGCCCCTCTTTCTGCTTTGGCAGCAGATAACCTTCGGCAATGGCCTGTTTTTCTTCTTCAATATAGCCCAGCATATTAATCGTTTCCATGCGATCCAATAAGGGTGCAGGAATTGTGCTGAGTTGATTAGATGTTGTGATGAATATCACCTGGCTTAAATCGAACGGGACCTCCAAGTAATGGTCGGTGAAACTATGGTTTTGTTCCGGATCGAGCACTTCGAGTAAAGCAGCAGAAGGGTCTCCTCGCCAGTCGGCACCGACTTTGTCAATCTCATCCAAGACAATAACAGGATTCCTGGATTCTGCATCTCGTAAAGCGCGAATAATGCGCCCAGGGATAGCCCCAATATAAGTTCGCCTATGCCCTCGAATTTCAGCTTCATCACGCACGCCACCCAGGCTTAGACGCACCATTTGCCGCCCAATAGCTCGGGCAACCGAAGTGGCTATACTGGTTTTTCCAACGCCTGGAGGGCCATTTAAATTGATGATAGCCCCTTTCATTTTATTACCGGCAAGTTTTCGCACGGCAACATATTCAACGATGCGGTCTTTCACATCATCCAATCCATAATGATCTTCATCCAGGACTTCTCTGACGTGTTCAGGTTCCAGGTTATCGTCTGTTTCCTTGTTCCAGGGCAACTCAATCAGCCACTCCAGGTAAGTTCGAATGACGCTGGCTTCGGCCGATTGTGGCCCCTGATAGTCTAAGCGACTTAATTCACTTAAAGCTCGTTCTTCTACTTTCTCCGGCATACCTGCTTTTTTAACTTTATCCCGCAGGCTCTCCGGCAAATCGTCCCCATCCTGACCCAGTTCTTTGCGAATGGATTTCATCTGCTCTCGCAGTAGGAATTCACGCTGTGCTTTATCGGCTCCTTCGCGAGCATCCTGGCGGATTTTATTTCGGATTTCAGTAATGCGCAGTTCTTGCTGCAAGAAATCCAAAATTATTTCTAAGCGCAGCGTCCCATCACTACTGGTCAGCAATTCTAACTCTGTTTCAAAGGGAATACTGAGCATGCCGGCAATGTAATCGGCCAACTCTCCATTCGTTTCTTTACTCCGGGCGTTGACAATCGCATGTTGATTGGATTCGCCCATAGCATCTGCATACTGCTCCAGGTAGGCAAGGGCTTCATCGATCAAGCCTTCATCCCTAGAATCGTCAACACTTGGTAATTCCCGGTAAGATCCGCTTAAAAACGGTTCTGTTTGTCCCAGGTCGAGAAATTCAACGCGTCTTTGAAGCTCTACCAAGATTTGAACGCCGGCATGCGGTGTCCTAAGGATATCTCTGATAATAGCCAGGACACCGATGGAAACCAGGTCTTCTTGTTGCGGTTGCTCTACTTCAGCTTTATATTGGACAAGAATTAGCAGGTCGCCTCCTTCTTCTAAGGCTTTTTGTGCTGCCGCAAGAGAGCGTCTACGTCCAACAGAAATCGTTGTAGTGAGGCCGGGGAATACTGCTCCTCCGCGAAGAGGAACAATTGGGATATAGTCCAAATCAATATTATTTGACATTCGGTTTATTTACTCCATAGGGTCATTTACTTGGTAATTTACCAATAAATTCATAATAGTTAAATTTCCCCAAATGAGATTCTATCCTTAAAGGCTAAACAAAGTAATAACAGAGCGTCAGAATTGCGTAAGAATTTGGATTATTGGATTCCAATCGTTCGATTTTTCCCTTGTCAATTTAATATACCTGATCCACAATTGTGATATTGAATTACTCCATGGGTTTAAAGGAACATGTTTTCAACTATATTATTATCCGTGGTTAAATCCCTTACCTCATTCCAATTAACCCTGAGACAATTATTTCTTCGCGCCACGAAATTTTCTGTAACTACCATTTTTATCCCCTTTATTGCTTTTCATTCATTGCAGGAAAAACCCGATCATCTGGTTATTACAGAAGTTTACTATTCAGCTTTAGGTGTTGATGCTGATCGTGAATGGGTGGAAATAGCAAACATGGGAAATGGCTCGGTTCAACTATCCGAGATTAAAGTTGGCGACGAAGAAAGCATTTGGGGTGGAGAAGGTATGTTTCGTTTTCCTGATGGCGCAACAATAAATCCTGGGCAAGTGATAGTTGTCGCCCAAAAGGCTGTAGGGTTTCGAGAATTGTACGGCCGAGATCCCGATTATGAAATTGTTGAATCAATTGAGCAGGTTCCAAACATGGATCAATACCGGTTATGGAGTAGTGGGGAGCTGGCCTTAGCCAATGATGGCGATGAGGTTTTATTGCTCGATAGCAATAATCTACTCATTGATGCGATCAGTTATGGCGATAATCAGACGATATTTAATCCATCAATAGCCGGGGTATTTGAAGGACAAAGTATCGAAAGAATCCCGGCTTCTTGTGATACGGATACGGCCGCCGATTGGCAGCCGCAGCGGATTCCAACCCCTGGAATCATCAATATGGAGGGAGAATGTGCAAACTCACTTGCTATCAATGCGGATGAGACAGGTTTGCTCGCAATTGGCCAGATACAAGGCGATGGAGATGTTTCTCCATATATTAATCAGACCGTTACATTCCGCGGGGTTGTGACGGGTTATCATGAAGATCGCAATGCAGATGGAATCATCTTTTATTCGCTATTTGCACAGAGTGTCCCTGGAGAAGAAGATGGCGACCTGGCCACCTCCGATGGAATTTCGATTTTTTTAGGACTTGAAAAGCCAACATACACAATAGGTGATGTCATACATGTTAAGGGAAATGTCACCGAATTTTTTGGGCTGACTGAAATTGATGACGATGGTTTAGAAATTAGCGGAGAAACAGACCGGGGATCACTACCTGAACCGATCAAACTCGCACCACCAGGTCAGGATGAAGAAAAACTTGAATATTATGAAACACTCGAAGGGATGTTGGTTGCGCTCACGTTTGATGCCCTGGTAGCAGGTCCAACACATTCAGGCTGTGGATTCGATGTATATGAAACTTTGGGAGAGAGGGTGGTTTTACCTATTCGCTATATTGGCGAGAAACAAGGCCCGATTCTTTCTATACTGCATCATTCAGACGTCGATTGCTCTGATCTTCCTCAAGTAAAAACGGGTGATCGAGTGGTCGGATTGCTGGGACCTCTAACGTACCATTTTGAGCGTTTTAAAATCGTTCAGCAAGAAATGAATGTTTTACAAGTAGAAAAAAGTGATCTAACGATAGCAAAGCCGGCGCCTATCCTCCAAGCTAATCAAATAAGTATTGCTACCTATAATTTAGACAATTTTTTTGATGAGAAAAGAGATTCATCTAACGACGCTGAGCCAATAATTAATAGAGCAGAGCAAGAATTGAAAAGGAAAAAAATTACGTATGTCATTGCTGAGATTCTGCTTTGCCCGACTCTTGTTGCCGTTCAAGAGGTTGAGAATGAAACTTTATTAGGCTATCTCGTTGAGGATCTACAAGATCGTTGTGGTATCAGCTACCAGATTAACCATCAAGACGGTCCCGATAGTCGCGGATTGGATGTCGCACTCCTTTCAGATCCAGGAAAGGTCCAGCTTTTAGAGGAGGAAGTTCATCAAACTTGTACGGAAATTGAAACAGGCATTGCGGATATTGCAAATGAGTGCTCCGAGGATCAAAGTCCATTGTTCGGCCGTCCTCCTCTAGATGTTGATGTTAAGATCAGTGGAGAAAAATATAAGATTATTATTGTTCATTTGAAATCCAAACGAGGAGAGGAAACAGAAACGGAACAAAGGCGAATTGCCCAGGCGCGTTATCTCAATCAGGTGATAAGTACAAACGATAAATTAGACCCTAACCTTTCAATCATTATTCTTGGGGATTTCAATGATTATGAACAATCAACGACTATGCAAATGATCGCCAGAGGAGAATTATTACAGAATGCACTCATGACAATTGATCTGGAAGACCGGTATAGCTATATATTTGACGGCCGTACACAGCTGATTGATGGGATTTTGGTTTCAAAGAATATTGAGGAACAGGTTGCCCATGCCAATATTTTTCATCTCAATGCCAATTTTCCTGTTGGTTTAGCAAACGATATGTCCGATATTGGCTTACCTTATCGGAGTAGCGATCATGATATTCCGTTTATCGTGTTGAACACAGGTGAACAGGAGAAACAGATTGAAGAACTTCAACTTATTCCATCTCCTGAACTATATTCTACGCCATCAGAATTGAAGGGCGCGGCAGAAGAAAAGCAGCCTGTGGAAAAGAGTGTTGATCAAACCAATTTAGGTACAAAAAACAGGCCGGTGGCAGGAAACAACAGGGGGTTAATCTATGGTGGCGGAGTATTAGTTGTGTTATTGGCTTGTTTACTATTCTACGTTTTGATTAGGAGAACTTAACCATTGTGATGTATGGTAGAATCCACAACGATCTAGTAAACTGTAATTGGGGAAATTTGATTAATTGCCTGGGAGGTGTAATCTAATTTCCCTTTTAATCATGTGGGATTCTTTTTATTGTTAAAGGAGCGCTGAACGAATGCAACCTAGCCCTGCCATGCGCGAGTATCTGGCCGAAATATATCGGTTGCAAGAAGAGTCACCAACAGTTAGCACGACTAATCTGGCTGATCGCTTAAATGTGTCTGCCCCTGCTGTACCGCGCATGTTGAAACGTTTGAAGAGTGCAGGATATGTAAAACATATTCCTTACCAAGGTGTAGAATTAACTGATCTTGGCCGTGAAGAGGCGCTGCGTGAATTGAGGCGGCACCGTGTGTTGGAAGCTTTTCTCGTAGACATCATGGGTTTTTCTTGGGATGAAGTGCATGAAATTGCCGACAAATTGGGAAAAGGTCTGGACGATAAAGTGGCAAAAAGAATGGCCGAAATGAATGGATTTCCTACACGTTGTCCACATGGTGAGCCGATTCCTGATGATGATGGCCGCCTGCCTGATTTGGATGATACCAATTTAATCAATTTGTCAGTTGGACATAAAGGTACTATTTCTCGCGTTCGGACGGATGAGCCGGAAAGGCTGCAATACTATGCTTCATTGGGATTAGTCCCAGGTGTTGAATTTGAAATTATTGGACGAGCCCCCTTTAACGGTCCAATGCGCCTACGTGTAAATCGTGATGAAATTGTGTTGGGAGTTGAACTGGTTAAATCATTATGGGTGACGTGAACGGATCCTATTTTAATTGATACTTTTTATTTTCTTTGATCTGATACAATAAGGCGGGCCGGCCTTCATTAGATTTTTTGTACTTGCCAGTATCAATAATGATATTTGAATTTACAATTTTTCTGCGAAAATTTCGTTTGTCGATTTTTTTTCCCAATAATACCTCATATGCATTTTGAAATTCAGACAAGGTGAAAAATTCGGGTAGTATCTGCAAAGCTAACCATGGGCTTTCTGCTTTCTGACGCAAACGTTGCAGGGCGCACTCCAGTATCTTTTGATGGTCAAACGCTAAAGGTGGTAAGGACCTGATGGAATACCAGTGTGTTTCGGCCGCGTCATCACCGGCGCGAATATGAATAGAATTTATACTGACTAATGCAAAATACGCAATTGTAATCACCTGCATTCTGGGGTCGCGGTCAGGATCACCGAACGCATGCAACTGCTCCAAATAAACATCGTTTAGCCCCGTTTCTTCTAAAAGCTCTCTCTTTGCTGCTTGTTCAAGCGATTCTCCTTTTCCCACAAATCCCCCAGGAATAGCCCATTTTCCGGCAAATGGCGCGAATTTCCTTTTGACAAGCAGAACATTCAGGTCATCTTCTACAATGGAAAAGATAATGATATCAACGGAAACCGCCAACCTGTTGTGTCGCCATTTTTTATTTTTAGGTGTTTTTGAACTGGACACAGATGAAGAATTTACCGAGTAGGAAGTGGGGCATCTGTAAACAAACGCCACCAGGCTTGCCAACTTCGAGCATCATAGGCAGGATCGGGTGTTGCTGTCGGTATGGGGGTAGGTAATTGAACTGTTTGGCTAGTTAATGGCACAATTCGCTTTTCTCCGGGTAGAACCTGTCCAGCTTCATTTCGGGCAAAATCAGCGACATAATCATCACTATTAACGTAATCCCTTGTGACCATCAATTCTACCTGGCGAGTAGATTCAAAATCGAGTTGTTCCTGGAGCGATAATTCACTGGCTTCAATTTGGCCACCAATTCGTGCTCGATGATTCAAATCCACACCAATATAGATAGCAACGACGATGGCAGTTAATGCTACAATTTGAGGGAATGACAGCAGCGGCCGTTGGCGAAATGAACGGGGACTGGTCTTGCGGCTACGTTCAGCCTGTGGTTCTTTGGGATTTTCTGACATCCTGTCCAAATCTTAGCCTCGAATCCGATTCGATGCAATGCTAACTTAACATATTGTCAGTTTATCACCTTGTCCCAATCCTTGGCGCTAGGTAAAATCCAGAGATGGAACCCCAGGAGAAAATCGACTTTTTAGCCATTGGCCATATATGTCATGATTTAACAGCTCAGGGAAAGGTGATTGGAGGAGCAGCAGCTTATGCCAGTGCATTTGCCAATGCTGCCGGGTGCCGAACGGCCATAGTCACAAGTTCCGCAATAGAGAATAGTTGGAAAGAGGATCTAATAGGGATAAAAATCCACCGGGTTCCTTCTGTGGATACAACCGTTTTTGAGAATGTTTATACAAGTTCAGGCAGGGTTCAGACGGTACACTCCGTCGCCGAAAGAATCAATCTTGAAGATGTTCCACGAAACTGGCAGCGGGCATCAATTGTCCATATCGGACCAATTGCTAATGAAGTTGATCCAAATGTGATCAGCTTGTTTAGCAACAGTATACTTGGTCTGGCACCCCAGGGCTGGATGCGTCATTGGGATGAAAATGGTCATGTATATAAAAAAAGATGGCCTGAAGCGGAAGAATTTTACCGGAAAGCGGCTGTTGTCTTCCTTAGTGAAGAAGATTTGCCAGACCGTCAAGCTTTAACACTCTATAAGCAGTGGGCTAATCTTCTGGTGTTAACCAAAGGTCGGGATGGCTGCACAATATTTATAAAGGGAGAAGCACAACATTTTTCGGTTGATCCTGTGCCGGTTATCGATACGACTGGTGCAGGAGATATATTTGCAGCAGCGTTTTTAATCCGATACTTTCAAACAGCAGGTAATCACGTTGAAGCAGCTTGTTTCGCCAATCGAGCAGCTGCTATAACGATTCGTTACGCTGGAATAGAGGCAAAGATCAATGCTCTACGTGAATCGAGTATCATGTAAAAGGAGATCTTCGGGAGATTCCTATCCTATCATCATTGTCGAAATAACAGATTATGACAAGAATCTACGCGGTCGCTAACCAAAAAGGAGGTGTGGGAAAAACCACATCGGTGATAAACATCGCTTCAATCCTTGGTAATCGAGGATATAAAACGCTAGTGGTTGATGTTGATCCTCAGGCCAATGCAACCTCTGGACTCGGTTATGATAAAAACGCGATAAAACCTTCAACTTATGACTTGCTGCTAGAGGATGGACCGTTTGAAAGAATTGTGTTGGCCAACCCAAAATTTAAGCTAGACATTTTACCGGCTAATCCTGAGTTAGCTGGAGCTGAAGTAGAGTTGGTGAATGTCATTGGCCGAGAGTATCGCTTACAACAAGCATTAACGCAGGTGAATGGGTATTATGATTACATTCTTATTGATTGCCCGCCGAGCCTGGGATTATTAACAGTCAACGGATTGACTGCGGCGGCTCATGGTATCATTATCCCAGTGCAATGTGAATATCTTGCCCTGGAAGGATTGAGTCAGTTAATAAAAACAATCGAACTTGTTCAAAAATATCTTAATTCCAAACTGGTTATTAGAGGATTAATCATGACCATGTATGACAGCCGTACAAATCTTAGTCGGCAGGTTGTGAATGAAGTTCGTCATTACTTTAAAGGTAGGGTATTTAAGACGATTGTTCCACGAAATGTACGATTGAGTGAAGCACCAAGTTATGGGCTGCCAATTGATGTGTATGCACCTAAATCAGCCGGAGCGGTAGCATACCAATTGCTTGCGACGGAAATCATTAAAAGCGATCAGTCCATGGAGGGATAATTTATGGGTAAGAAAAGTGGACTAGGGCGTGGACTTAACGCATTAATGCCTTTGGAAAAATTAGAGGAGCAAACGGGGGGGATTTTGCAGGTCCCTGTTGAGAAAATCCATCCAAATCCGCAGCAGCCGCGAACTGTGATGGATGAAGCAAAACTGGCGGGTTTAGCAAAATCCATAGAAGAGCATGGACTCATACAGCCATTGATTGTGACTAAATCAGATAATGGGTACACAATAATCGCCGGAGAAAGGCGCTGGCGTGCAGCCCAACTGGCTGGTTTGGAAAGCGTACCGGTGGTTGTCAAAGAGACAACACCACAGGAAATGTTGGAATTGGCAATCATTGAAAACATCCAGCGGGCTGATCTAAACGCTTTGGAAGAAGCCCAGGCTTATCGCCAACTGATGGATGATTTTGGATTAACTCAAGAGGAAGTAGCCGACCGCGTGGGTAAAGGGCGGTCAACTGTGGCAAACCTGGTTCGCCTGCTAAACCTTCCGCCAAAGGTCCAAGAGGCGGTGATGGCAGAGGCTATATCCGGTGCACATGCGCGTGAAATCTTGCGCTTGCCAACTGAGGCTATGCAAATTAACGCGATGAATCAAGTGATTAAGCTAAGCCTTAGCCGCAGGCAAACGATGACGCTGGTTGATAATTTGCTCCTGGAAAAAAAGCCGACATTCAAGCCCCGACCGAAGCTTTCCCCGGAATTACAAGAGGTCGAAGGTCAGTTTGAGCGGAGGTTGGGTACCCGCGTCTCAATTGAGCGAAGTGGCAAGGGTGGGCGTGTCGTGATTTACTACTATTCAGATGACGATCTGCAAACGATTTTTGATACGATTATTCGGGAGTCATGATGGGATATTTCGGTGACAGAATGGGTGCTGACATTGTTTTCACGAACGGCCGCATCAAAACAATGGATCCTGTTAAACCCTGGGCAACTGCTGTTGCTGTTCGTGATGGAAAAATCAAAGCTGTTGGGGATGACCTAAGTATCAAGGAATTAAAAACTGCAAAATCAGAATGGATCGATCTTCAGGGTCGATCGATGACTCCTGGTTTGGTTGATGCGCATGTTCATTTTCAAGGGTTTTCAATATTTCGTCAGAAAGTAGACCTTGATGAGGCTCAATCCCTGGACGAGGTTTTGGACAGAATTGAAAAATACGCCGCTACAAAAAACAGGCCTGAACCCTCTACTCCAAACGAGCACTGGGTTGAGGGCCGGGGTTGGACACAGGATGCATGGACGAACCCTGTGTTTCCAACGGCAACCCATCTTGATCGCATTATTCCTGGACGGCCGGCATGCCTGCGACACAAAAGCGGACACGCCGTGTGGGTAAACAGCAAAGCCCTGGAAATCGCTGGAGTTTCAAAAACAACACCAGATCCGCCAGGCGGGCAAATCCACCGGGACGAAAATGGAAACCCAACGGGGATTCTGTTTGAAGATGCCATGAAGTTGGTTACAGATTTAATTCCGAAACCTTCCATTAATGATACTGCCTTGGCTATGAAGGAAGCCCAAGCCTATTGTTGGGAAGTCGGTTTGACAGGCATCCATGATTTTGACGGCCGTTCCTGTTTTCAGGCATTGCAATTGCTGCACAGTAACAGGGATTTGGGTCTAAGGGTTGTCAAAAATATACCGGCGAAACGATTGGAACATGCAATTGGTATGGGTATTCAATCGGGATTTGGTGATGAATGGCTACGAATTGGGGGGATAAAGATATTTGCGGATGGCGCCCTTGGGCCGAGGACTGCCTCAATGGTAGAACCATATGAAGGTGAGCCACTTAATTATGGTATTGTTGTGACTGACAAAGAAGAAATGATGGCATATGCTCGCCAGGCCAGCAGTCACAATTTAAGTTTGACGGTCCATGCTATCGGCGACAGGGCTAACCATGATATTTTGGATGTGTATGAGGTGGTTCGCCAGGAGGAAATAGGACGAGGCCAGGGCAGAACCCTTCGCCACCGGATAGAACATGTTCAACTGTTGCATCCCATGGATATCAATCGCCTGGCTGAATTGAATGTCATTGCTTCAATGCAACCCATACATGCAACGTCAGATATGTACATCGCTGAGACTTTTTGGGGGGATAGGGCTAAACTTAGCTATGCCTGGCGAACGATGCTGGATAGTGGTGCACCACTGGTATTTGGATCAGATGCCCCGATAGAAAAGATTGATCCTTTGCCTGGCATATATGCGGCCGTTTCCCGCCGGCGGTCGGATGGAATGCCCGGTCCGGATGGCTGGTACCCAGATCAAAAACTGTCGTTGGATGAAACTATTCGGGCATTTACATTAGCCGCTGCCGAAACGAGCAGCCAGCAATCAGATTTTGGCTCGATTACAGTTGGTAAGCATGCAGATATGACCATATTTGACAGGGATATTTTTAATATTCCAAATGATGAATTAAAGGTTGTAAAAATTGCCGGCACTGTTGTCGCTGGTGATATTAAATTTCGGGCTTTTGATTGACCTGATTAAAGACCAAGTTGAGTTTCGACGACAATATGGTCGACGACGGCCTTCAAGGCTTCCTCTCGATTTTGATCCCCACCATTCTCATGATATACAGCCAATTGACGATCAGCACTCGTTCCCTTTTTCAACATTTTGCGGACGAATTCGACTTCCTCGCGGCTACCTAAATCATCAATCACATCATCCAGTATCACAAGCAACTCTTCCATTAATTGAGAGAATGGAACTTCCGCTTCCAAACCGAAATCAATAAGATCTCCATCTATTCCATAACGCACCGCACGCCATTTGTTTTCTGTCAGATGGACATAACGGTAGGTACGCCACGACATATTCTTACTGCGCAACTTAATCAGCTTGGCACAAATGGCCTGGAAAAGTGCAGCGATACAGATTGCCTCATCAACTGTGGTGCAAATGTCACTAATTCTCAACTCTAAAGTATCGAATACGGGATGAGGTCGGATGTCCCACCAAATCTTAGCCTGGGTGTCTTCTTTACCAAATGAGCCAACTCGCTGAAGCATGTTCTCATAGCTTTTAAATTCGTCGTAGGATTTAAATGCATGAGGAAGGCCGGTTCGTGGCATAGATTCAAAGACGACTGATCGATATGATTTAAGCCCTGTTATCCTACCGTGCCAAAAGGGGGAACTTGTAGATAAAGCGAGAAGGTGGGGTATAAAGTACCGAGCCTGGTTCATTATTTCAATCATTAAATCTTTTGATTTTTTATCTGGACCAAAGCCCACATGTACATGCATTCCAAAGATAAGCAACCGTCTGGCCACTCCCTGCATGTCATCTAACAACTCTTTATATCGAATGCCCTCGGTAATAGCCTGGTCTTGCCAACGAGCAAAAGGATGGGTTGATGCCGCGGCGATTTGAACGCCGTTCTTTTCGGCCATTTCGCAAACAGCGCGGCGCAAGCGAACCACCTCCCCTCTTAGACTTTGAACATCATCACAAACCTGGCTGCCAACTTCTACCTGAGATTGCATAAATTCAGGTTTTAAATCGAGGCGGCTTTCCCGTTTTTTATCTAGAGATAACAGCTTGGAGATATAAGCGTATAAATCGCGGCTCTCTGGATCAATGATTTGATATTCCTCTTCAATACCTAAAGTAAGGGGTGGGTTGAGAACGCTCATAGATATCTCCTACTATTAAACAACTCGTTTTTGTAAATGACGACTTTAGACTATTATATAAATCATAATCCCAAATAATGCAACATTATAACATGATTGCCAAATCGTTTAGATAGATTGTGAGAGGGTCATTTTTATGTTTATTAATAGGCAAGCTCTTACCAATTTCGCAGCAATTCTACAAGTAATCTTACACCAAAACCGGTTGCCCCTTTTGGAATGTAGCCTTCCCCATTTTCCGTCATGGCCATTCCAGCAATATCTAGGTGTGCCCAGTTATAATCGGTAAATTCCTTTAGAAATGCAGCGCTGGTTCCAACGCCGCCCATCCGGCCGCCACTATTTTTGAGGTCAGCAACTGGCGATTCCATTTTTTTCTTGTAATCATCCCAAAGGGGAAGGGACCAAACCCGTTCATGTGTCCCCTCACCTGCTAATACAAGTTTGGTTCGCAGCTCTTCATCTGTTGTAAACAGACCGGCCGCGATACCGAGACCAAGGGCGACGACACATGATCCGGTCAGGGTGGCCAAATCAATAACGGCCGATGGTTTGAATTGTTGAGCGTACACCAGAGCATCAGCCAGGATTAGTCTCCCTTCGGCATCTGTACTAATGATTTCAATTGTTTTCCCGTTACTGGCAGTAATGACATCGGCCGGTCTGTAAGCGTGTGCATCGGGCATGTTTTCAGTTAATGGTGTGATACCAATGACGTGTAACGGCAAATCGAGAAGGGCAACAGCTTTCATAGTCCCCAATACGGCCGCCGCGCCGGCCATATCAGATTTCATTAATCCCATTCTTTGGCTCGGCTTTATGGAGATACCCCCGGTGTCAAACGTAATGCCTTTGCCAACCAGGATTACCGTGTCTAGTTCGCTCCTGTCTTTATTATGCTCAAGAACAACAAATTTTGGTTTTTCTCCAGCCCCCTTGGCAACAGCCAAAAATGCACCCATATTTCTTTTTTCTGCCCAACGCCGACCGCCAATCGTGATTTCAAGTCCCAAAGAATGAGCAAATTCCTTCGCTTCTTTCGCGATTCGAGAGGGAGTAGCAACATTGGGTGGCATATTCACGAGATTTCTGGCCAATTCTACTCCTTGGTAGATGGCGTGAGCGGTCTCAATGCCATTTTTTATATCTGAAAGTTTTGATTCGTCGTATTCGACAATGGAGAGAGTTTCCATGTCTGGAGTTTTAACCTTACTTTGTTTTTGTGTATCAATTTGGTAAGAAGATAATAACGTTCCCTCTGCTGTCGCTTGGGCTGCGTCCGACACTGGTAGACCCGCAATGCCTGCACCATGTATAATTGTGGCCACACTCGTTGAATTTAATGTTTGCGCCTTTTTAATCGCATTTGCAGAGGCGTTCCGAACTGCTTCAAGATTAAAATCATCCCTCTTTCCGAGACCGACAACCAAAATCCTTGGGGCGTTCATAAACCCACGTGAGTAAATCAATGCAAGCTCACCTGCTTTTCCTGAAAAGTCTCCTGAGGCAATAATTTCGCTAATTGCGCCATTTAATGCGTGATCAACAGCACCGGTTGCACCTGTGGGGTTCTTAACTCCTTCAAATAGATTAACGATGAGAGTATCCGCGGTAAATTGTTCAATATTTCCCTGTTTTATTTCGATTTTCATTGATATCCTTGATGTAAATTTTGTAACATTCGTAGCTTCTTTTTGGGATTAATCCTCTCTTGATTAATCTTAACGTAATTATGAAAATTTCTCTAAATTTTCCATAAATTCTGCTCAATCCCTGGTTAGATTTTGTTTTTCTTAGGACAAAAATGTTAATTTTCGCTACAATAATTAGGATCTATTTTCCCTGAATTTGGAGAGGACAAGACCGGAATTCAAACAGTTTGTATCCAAAAAACTCAGAAAGTTTTTTTGTTCGTTTCCAAACACCTACATTATTAAGGAGATTGGCATGATTGTTGGTGTTCCCAAAGAAATTAAAGACAACGAATATCGCGTAGCAATGACACCCGCCGGCGTTAAGCAGGTGATTGAACATGGTCATACTGTTTTGGTGCAAAGCGATGCCGGAGAAGGCAGCCGTTTCACCGATGAACAGTATGAATCTGTGGGAGCGAAAATGGTTCCTACTGCGGCCGATGCCTGGGGCGCAGAGATGGTTGTTAAGGTGAAGGAACCTGTTGCCGGTGAATACCAATATTTGCGTTCGGATTTATTACTCTTTACCTATTTGCATCTAGCTGCCGAAGAAGCCTTGACCAAAAGCATGATCAATTCAGGTGTGACGGGAATCGCTTACGAAACGGTTGAAGATCCGGACGGCAGCCTGCCTCTGCTGACACCCATGAGTGAAGTCGCCGGACGAATGGCTGTTCAGGTGGGCGCCCATTATTTAGAGAGGCCGCATTTCGGCCGCGGCATGTTGTTAGGCGGTGTCCCCGGTGTCCCTGGCGCAAATGTTGTGGTTATTGGGGGTGGCGTTGTTGGCACCAATGCGGCCGAGATTGCCTTAGGCATGGATGCCAATGTCATCATTTTGGATACAAACCTTGACCGGCTCCGTTATCTTGAGCATGTTCTTCACGGCCGTCTGACAACCGTAGCATCAAACTCTTTCAATATCGAAGAAGCTGTTAAAATGGCTGATTTAGTGATTGGTGGCGTTCTGATCACAGGCGCACGGGCGCCGCGTCTCGTCACCCGAGAATTAGTAACCAGTATGCGTGATGGAAGCGTGATTGTCGATGTAGCTGTCGATCAGGGTGGGTGCGTCGAGACAATCAAAGTTACGACACATTCAAATCCAACCTACATTATTGATGGTGTTGTGCATTACGGCGTAGCCAACATGCCCGGCGCCGTTCCACGAACGAGTACGTTGGCTTTAAGCAATGCGACCCTTCCTTATGTTCTGAGGCTGGCCCATAATGGGGCTGAAGCTGCGATGGCTATGGACCCTGGTCTGGGCAAAGGTTTAAACACCTACCAGGGTAAGCTTACCTATAAAGCGGTGGCAGATGCATTTAATTTAGCTTATTCTCCCTACGAGGTATAAAAAAAGGCGTGTAATGTAATGGTCAAGCATTGCACGCCTCCTATTTTTATTTAGCTGTAAAATCAACCGTTATTCGCATAAGCTCTTTTTACTTCTTCCCCTATTATGCGAATGCCCCTGCGAACTTTTGCTTCATCCGGCGTGTAATTCATGCGAATGCACTCTGTTTTATGTTTCCAATCTTCAGGAATGCCTGGAAAAAAGTGGTGACCGGGAATAATCAGAACACCACGTCGTTTTAATCTCCGGTAAAGCTCTGTGCTTGTGATGGGGAAATCTTTAAACCATAACCAGAAAAAGAAAGCTCCTTCCGGTTTGTGCATATGATAGGGAGTTCCGGTCAGGGATTCAATCACCCAATTAGTTGCTTTTTCAGCCCGGTTTAAATAGTAAGGACGAATATATTTTTCGCTTAGGTCAATGATTTCGCCACTTTTTACCAGATCCAAGACCAATCCGGCACCTAAACTAATTGGGGCGAGACTGATGATGGCATTCATGCTGGAAATCGCCCCAGCAATTTCTTCGTTGGCAATGAGTATACCTGTCCTGACGCCTGGCAGCCCCAGTTTGGACAGACTGAGACAGAGAATGATATTTTCATCCCAAACTGGCGTGACATCATTAAAGATAATATTGGGAAACGGCGCGCCATAAGCATTGTCGATGATTAATGGAATATTGTTTTTTGTGGCAAGTTCGCGCAGTTTTTCAATTTCCCCATCCGTTAATACATTTCCTGTTGGATTGGTTGGACGGGAGACACAAATGGCGCTTATTTTCTTATCGATTGGCAAGGAATTAAAATCGACCCGGTACTTAAAGATGTCCCCATCCAAAAATTCAAACTGAGGTTTGCCGGCAACAAAGATATCTTCTCTAATTCCTGCATCTACATAACCGATGTATTCTGGAGCTAAAGGCAATAATATTCGTTTGCATGAGCCATCAGGGTAATCGCCAGCCAGTAAATTAAAAAGGTAGAAGAATGCCGTTTGGCTACCATTGGTAAGAACGATGTTATTACGATTAATGTCCCAACCATACAATTCTTGGAACAAATTAGCAATGGCCTCTAAAAAGCCTGGATGGCCACAGGGAGGATCATAGTCGCCAATTAGATGCTCAAATTCTCTGCCATTTGTGAGAATCTGCTCCATTTGCTCTCTCATGCGCTTTTGAACAATGGGGATATGGCTGGGATTGCCTCCTCCCAGCATAATAACGTCACCGTTTCCGGTCACGGCATTACCCAAATCATCCATGAGTTGCATGATGCCGGTTTCACCGGTAAATTTTTCGCCAAATTGCGTATAGCTCATGATTTGCTCCAGCACCTTAGTCCATCATTAGGACAGATTCGATATGACCCATTGCCCAATCAATCTCTTCCTTGGAAATTACTAAAGGTGGCGCGAAGCGGATGACGTTTATGTGGGTTTCTTTGCACAGAATGCCGCGCTCGCGCAAAGCTTCACAGAAGCGGCGTGCTGAAGTGTGAAGTTCTACCCCAATAAATAAACCTTTGCCGCGCACATCTTTGATGTGATCACTTTCCAGGCGGGCCAGTCGTCCTTTAAAATAATTTCCAAGATCGCAAGATCTTTCGATTAAGTGCTCATCTTCAATGACTTGAATCGCTGCCCTGGCTACGGCCGCTCCGAGTGGGTTGCCACCGAATGTGCTGCCGTGATCACCGGGTTTAAATAATCCAAGGATATGCTCGTCAGATAACACGGCCGAAACCGGATAAAAACCGCCGCTTAACGCTTTGCCAATTGTGATGACATCGGGGCGAATATTATCATGATCGCTACCGAATAGAGTTCCAGTTCTGCCCAATCCGGTTTGGATTTCATCACAGATAAGCAGGACGTTGTGGTGCTTACAAATTTCGGCCGCCTTGCTCAAATAACCATCAGGAGGGACGATCACACCGCCTTCGCCCTGAATTGGCTCCACTAAAAAGGCAACCGTATTGGGTGTAATAGCTTCTTCTAATGCCTCCGCATCTCCATATGGTATATGAACGAATCCAGGAGTGAATGGCCCGAAATCTTTTTTATATTGTTCTTCACTGGAGAAACTAATCAAGGTCGTCGTTCGGCCGGCAAAATTTCCCTCACATACAATGATTTCGGCCTGGTTATCGGGCACTCCTTTTAACTGATAACCCCACTTGCGCACAACTTTGATCGCCGTTTCCACTGCCTCGGCACCTGTGTTCATGGGAATAGCCATATCATACCCGGTAAATTCAGAAAGTTCTTTCAAGAACAGGCCCATCTGATCATTGCGAAATG
Organism: Anaerolineae bacterium; assembly: GCA_028277515.1. The sequence goes on along the minus strand of JANQGC010000089.1, from coordinate 3,868 downwards.
CTCTTGAGGTTAAGGTGACCCGATGCATTTGTTCTTGCATCGCTTGTATGATTTTGGGATGGCAGTGTCCCTGGCTAACCGCAGAATAGGCTGATAAACAGTCTAGATATTTGTTTCCTTCAACATCATATACCCAAACACCCTCAGCGCGATCGATGACAACATCCAACGGTTTATAATATTGAGGGCTGTATCCCTTATCTAATTGGATATAGGCTTGGCTATCCATCATTCACCTTTCCTTAAAACTAAGATTGAAGCTTATCTCATGGTTTAAACTAAGAAAAAAATAGCCTGAATTACAATGTAATCAGGCTTTGCTCAGACCCCGCACAGGTGGCGAGATGGTCATCTTTTCACACTCACATTATAGCAGAATATTTTCAATTTTTGTATCAAAAAATGTGATTTCTATTTATTTGCTTTTTAGATCGTCAACTGAGATAGGTCCATAATAAATATCCACCGCCCAGCAGTGCACAATACAGTGCAAAAATGTATAGCTTGTGGCTGCGCAACCAGGCCAACAAAAAATATATGCAAGCGTATCCGACGATGGCCGCAGCAGAGAATGCGGCGAGGAGAGCCGGCCACTGTGTAGATAGACCACCGGTTTCCAATAAGTTTACCAATGATAAAATACCTGCTCCTAATATTGCAGGTACGCCCAGTAGAAAGCTGTACCTGGCTGCGTTGCTACGATCAAAACCGCGCCAAATGCCGGCTGTGATTGTGCTCCCACTTCTTGATATTCCCGGAATGAGGGCGAGCATTTGAAAAATTCCGATAACCGTTGTGTCGATCCAACTCATTTGGTTTAACAGCTTGTCCCCTTTGATAATTCGTTCGGCGATTACGAGTAATAAGGCTGTAACGATCAAGAAAAATGCGGCCGAAGTGGGGCTGCCGAAAACCCTCTCAAAATAATCCTCCAAAAGCAAACCGGCTACGGCTGCAGGTACCGAGCCAAGAACAATTAGCCACCCAAGACGGGCATCATCGGATTTGAACGGTTCTCTCTGCCAAATGCCTGCTACAACAGATTTTAATATTTGCCATAACTCTCGCCGAAAATATATTAAGACAGCTAAAAGTGTCCCTTCATGAGCAATGGCGATGATAGTGAGGCTTGGTTGTGACAAACCGAAAATTGCTGGAATCAGAACAAGGTGTCCAGAACTGGATATTGGCAAGAATTCGGTGGCTCCCTGCAATATACCCAGGAAAATGGCTTCAAGGATGCTCATTAAATTTCCTTTATCTATTTTTTAACTGAATTGGGGCGCTTCTGGATAATGACGCAGGTATTCACCGGCAAATTCCCCTAAATTCCCTTGTTTAATCGCGTTTTTTATGTCATTCATAAGCGTCATTAAGAAGTAGAGATTATGCATGCTAAGTAACATATGTCCAAGAATCTCATTGGCTTTGGTCAAATGCCTTAAATAGGCCCTGCTAAAATGGCGACAAGTATAGCAATTGCAATTATTATCGAGGGGATCAGGATCGCGTTCAAATTTCAGGTTACGTAGATTTAATCGCCCACCTTTGATCATGGCCGAACCGTGTCTTGCCAGGCGCGTTGGCAACACACAATCGAACATATCCACCCCTCGTAAAACCCCATTAATCATATCTTCTGGTGTACCTACACCCATTAAGTAACGAGGCTTATGGTCTGGCAGAATCGGATTGACGACATCTAGCATCTGGACCATTTCTTCCTTAGTTTCACCAACTGCCAGGCCCCCGATAGCATATCCGGGTAGATCGAGTTCTTTCAAAAATAGAGCACTTTCTTCACGGAGGTCAGGAAAAATACCTCCCTGCACGATGCCGAAAAGCGCCTGATCTTCTCTTGTTTTGGCATTAATACAACGCATGGCCCAGTTGTGGGTGCGCTTGCTTGATTGTTTGACATAGCCATATTCATTAGGAGGTGGGCATTCATCAAACATCATAATGATGTCAGCGCCTAAGTTTTCTTGAATTGATATGCTTTTTTCCGGTGTAAAGCGATGTCGCGACCCGTCATGATGGGATTGAAATGTCACGCCATCATCGTCCACTTTGCGAGTTTGACTTAAGCTGAAAACTTGAAACCCTCCACTGTCGGTGAGGATAGGACCATCCCAACCCATAAAAGTATGAAGCCCGCCCAATTCTTTAATAAGTGCATCCCCCGGGCGTAAATACAAATGATAGGTATTGCTTAATATCAACGTCGCGCCGGCTTCTTTAAGGTTTGCAGGAGTAACAGCTTTTACTGTCGCTTGAGTTCCCACGGGAGCAAAAACAGGGGTTTCAAGGATACCATGTGGGGTGTGGAAATTTCCGGTTCGGGCATGACTGTTGGAATCAAAGGCCGTTATTTCAAATTCAAAAGACATGGCTGAGGATTATACATCAAATTGAGGGAGTCATTGACAACATGGAGGACATCTGCTACTATTTTGGCCAATAACAAATCAATTAATTCTGCTTATCCAGAGAGGTGGAGGGATCGGCCCAATGAAACCTCAGCAACCGCCCGATAGGGAAATGGTGCTAAGTCCGGCAAGAGTCGAAATGGCGCTTGAAAGATGAGAAGGTGAAAAAACTTTATTGTCTCCTCCGGATTACCCGGAGGAGATTTTTTTATTTTTCAGGTGTAAATTTCCTGATCAATGTTCGACCAATAATGACATATTGAACGGTGGTGATGTAATGACTTTAGTGATGAAATTTGGTGGTACTTCAGTTGGGAGCGCACAGGCGATGCGTGAAACCGCTTCGCTAATCTTGAAAACAAAAAAGGAATGGGGCACGGTTGCCGTTATCGCTTCTGGAATGGGATCGAAACCGGTAAAAGTTACCGATCTATTACTGAGTGGAGCAAATGCGGCAGCGGAGGGCGATAAAAACGTAATTTATGAAGTTGCCGATCAACTTCGTGACATTCATTTTTCAGCGATTGATGGTTTACTTGAGCCTGAAGGTGAACGGCAACAAATTTTATTGGAAAATCAAAATTTCATCGATCGCTATGTGGCATTGTGTGAGGCCGTTTGTGTTCTTGGTGAATTAACTCCCAGGGCGCTTGATGCCATTAGTGGGATGGGAGAACAGATGAGTGTACCTATTTTGGCTGCTTATCTTCGTCAGCTTGGGTTTAAGGCTGAGGCGATTGATGCTACAGAAATAATCGTAACGGATAATAATTTTTTGAATGCCTCACCATTGATGGAACAAACGAAACTTAACACGATCGCACGTCTCCAACCCTTACTAGAACAGGATATTATTCCCATCGTTACCGGGTTTATTGGCGTGAATCAAGATGGCATACTCACTACTTTAGGCCGGGGGGGATCCGATTATAGCGCGTCAATTGTTGGCCAATCAATAGCTGCTGATGAAGTTTGGATTTGGACGGATGTAGATGGTGTCATGTCGGCCGATCCGCGAATTGTACAATCCGCGCGATCAATTCCAGTTTTGAGCTATAAAGAGGTTTCAGAATTGGCCTATTTTGGTGCAAAGGTTTTGCATCCAAAAACAATGAGACCCTGCGTAGAAAGCAACATTCCACTGAGAATTAAAAATACATTTAATCCCGGTCATCCGGGGACGGTTATCCTGGATTCGGCCGAAGAAAATAACGGGGCGATTAAAGCGGTTACAGCAATAACTGATCTCAGCCTGGTCACCGTTGAGGGTACGGGTATGGTCGGTGTGCCAGGAATCGCAGCAAGAACATTTGGTGCCGTTGCTCGGACGGCCGTCAGTGTTTTGCTAATCAGCCAGGCTTCTTCGGAGCAATCAATATGTTTTTCGGTTCCTTCCTCTCTAAATGAAATTGTTATTGAAAGTCTTACTCTGGAGTTTG
>JANQGC010000357.1 GCA_028277515.1 Anaerolineae bacterium | reverse complement strand
ATTGTCGTTTCCGTAGACAGCACAGGCAAACCTGCCTATCGCCTGGCCTTACAAACACGCGAGCAGCACATTCGCCGTGATAAGGCTACCAGTAACATCTGTACAGCCCAAGTGCTTCTGGCCATTATGGCTTCCATGTATGCCGTTTACCATGGTCCGGCAGGGCTGCGGCGCATCGCCAGACGGGTCAGGTTGATGACCGCAATATTAAAGGCCGGCTTAGAGAAGCTGGGATACAAGCTGAATGATGCCCCCATTTTCGACACTCTCCGGATCAGTGGTGGACCGCGGTCACAAGACGAAATCCGGGAAGCCGCCCTTAGCGACCAAATCAACATGCGTTATTACGAAGATGGATCCATCGGCCTTTCTATTGATGAAGCCATTCGCAGCGCAGAAATTGAAAGGCTGTTCCTCATATTCGATGCGGAGGCAGGCCAGTTTGATTTACGGGAATTGGCCGACAATGTCATCCTGGATTATGACGAAGTCTTTCAAAGAAACAGCGAGTTTTTGACCCATCCGGTCTTTAACAGTTACCAATCGGAAACGGAAATGCTGCGCTATATCCACAAACTGCAAAAACGAGACCTATCATTGGCGCATTCCATGATTCCGCTTGGTTCCTGCACCATGAAACTGAATGCTACGGCCGAAATGCTGCTGATCACCCTGCCCGAATATGGCCATATCCATCCCTTTGCGCCCCTTGAACAAACCAGGGGTTACCAGGAGTTATTCCGCAGGTTAGAAGCGTGGCTGGCAGAAATAACCGGCTTCAAAGCTATATCTTTGCAGCCAAATTCAGGCGCCCAAGGGGAATTCGCCGGCATGCTGGTGATCCGCGCTTATCATATCGATCAGGGAGACGAACATCGCAATATCTGCCTCATTCCCAGCTCAGCTCACGGCACAAATCCGGCCAGTGCTGTGATGGCCGGCATGAAAGTTGTCGTTGTCAAATGCGACGACAACGGCAATATTGACGTCGATGATCTGCGCGCCAAGGCTGAAAAACATCGAGACAATCTGGCCGCCACGATGATCACCTACCCCTCCACGCACGGGGTATTTGAAGAAGATATCATGGAAATCTGCCAGATCATTCATGATAATGGCGGTCAGGTTTATCTGGACGGTGCGAACATGAATGCCCAGGTCGGCTATACTTCACCTGGGATCATTGGGGCAGACGTGTGTCACCTCAACCTGCACAAAACATTTGCCATTCCTCATGGCGGTGGGGGTCCAGGTGTTGGGCCGATTGGCGTGGCTGAACATCTCGTTCCCTATCTGCCGGATAGCCCGGTCATAAAGGGTGTTGGCGGTGAAAAATCAGTGGGCGCTGTTTCCTCAGCCCCGTGGGGCAGCGCGGGTGTGCTGCCGATCACCTATGCCTACATCGCCATGATGGGTGATTGGGGTCTCAGCGTGGCCACCCAAATCGCCATCTTGAACGCCAATTACATCGCCGAACGGCTTGAACCTTATTTCCCGGTGCTTTACCGCGGCATCAACAACCGTATCGCTCATGAATGTATCGTGGAACTGCGACATTTGAAAGATTTTGTCAGCGTCGATGATGTGGCTAAAAGGTTAATGGACTTTGGATTCCACGCCCCGACGATGTCTTTCCCCGTCCCAGGAACATTGATGATTGAGCCAACGGAAAGTGAGTCATTAGCCGAAATCGACCGTTTCTGTGAGGCCATGATTACCATTCGCGAAGAAATTAAAGCGATTGAAGAAGGCCGATCCGATCCGGAAAATAATGCGCTGAAGCATGCGCCACATACGGCCGAAGCCATTGCCGGCGATGATTGGGATCGCCCTTATGCACGTGAACAGGCCGCCTATCCCTTGCCCTGGGTTCGTGAAAATAAGTTCTGGCCTTTTGTCGGCCGTGTCGACAATGTCTATGGTGATCGCAACCTGTTCTGCGTTTGCGTCCCGGTTGATGAGTATGAATATGAATAACCGGCTCTAAGAAAAGGAATAGCCCGGCTGTTAAAATGGCCGGGCTTTTTTTATTCCATCCGAATGGCCTCAACAAAATCAACCGGGATCGGCCCATTAGACCAAATAGCGATTGAATTAACGGGAATCGCTTCCAACCCTTCTACAAAGGAGACGCAGTTGGGCAAATTGGGGCAGCGTTGCTGCATAATTTGCACGTGGAAGGTGAAATCATTAATTCCAGCCTGGCCGGCCAGCCTTAAGTAACGTTCTCGTGTCTGCCTTACGGCCGACAACCGGGCATCAGCGGGTTGGTTTTCGATGAATTTTTGCTCCTGAATCGCCAATCCACTAACTCCGGAAGACATCATAGTTAAAATGGCTTCATCACTTAAGCTGTCTACAGTGTTTCGGATCGGTCCCCACATCACCTTAAAACCATTGCCTGTGGCCAGTTTTGCTGCGCGAGCTACGACATTGACATTCGGATCGGAACTGTTTAAGGTACGCATTTCATCAGCCGGCGTCATCCTCGGACCATTTTCACTATTAAACCCAAGCGTTGTTACACCTGCCGCCCGCAACTGATCGGCTCGATTCATCAACCGCTGCACCTCATCATAGGAGGTAACCATCATCATTTTTTCTACAGGAGCGGAAAGATCGAGCATGCCGTTTAGATCCCCTTCACGCGCGTAAACATAGGCCGGTCCGAATTCAGGACGCCAATTCGACCAACGAACCATGAGGGGCAGGTGGTCGCCTGACAAATCCATACTGGCCGAAGAACCCTGATCGTCGACCACGGAAGGCTGCCGTTCACGAATCGGTGCAGATGCCTGCACCCCTACATTGCTGCCGGACAGAGAAAATAGAGCGAAAGCGACGATGGAAATGGCCACCAGGACCATAATTATGAAGGCTTTGGAGTTTACCATAATAGAACATCCGTGCTAAATCTCCCCCATTTTAGCACGGATATTCCTTTTAGAATGTAATTAGAGCCACATTCTTATGATGGTCTCACCCCAATAAAAATGATGTTCACCTGGCCTAACAAATACCGGTAAGCAGCCAGGCACTTAATAAGCGACTGTCACTTTGTTGTATGGGCATAAAAATAGGCCATTTAGCGCTCGCGTATGATAAATTCTAAAATGGCACGCCCATTGACATCGCTAATCGAAAGTAGTTCCGAATTGATAGTAAATGAACTGGCTGTTGGCAGCAAAGCCAGGTAAGCGCTTTCCTGTTCCATCACGCCAGGCGGATCAGTACATAATATCTGCGTGCTGTTAGGCGGGCCAATGGAAATAGAACTGGAATCCGCTGTGTAGTTGGCAGAGTAGGTGTTACAACCAGATGAGCCGCTGAGTTCGCCACTTGAGTCAAAAAAGGCCGTAATCGAGGAACCTTGGAGTACCGGCACTGGTGATCCGGTACTGTCCATATAGGATTGCAGGAACCAGGATGAGTCTTGCAGCGGAGGTTGTACAGGTGACTGGGTGGCTGTCGCCGTTGGTACAAGGGTCGGCTGTGTAGGCGGATCGCTCACCTGCACGGTTCTATCTTCAAATTCCGTTTCCCCATTTCGGCCGAGCACCTGCAACCGGTATACATAACTGCCGGTGGCATTGAGGCAGTCCTGAATTGAGCCGCCAAAAGGCGCATTAGGCACAATGATAATACCATTGCGCAGCAGATCGATCTGCGAGACATCACCCCCAACCTGCCAGGTGACAATCGTACATTCTCCCGTCTCCAGTTCCGACGGATTGGTCGTAAAGGAATAAATGATGGGCGGGATCGGGGTAGGTGTTACCGGGGTTGGCGTCAAAGTCGCCGTCGCCTCCGGCGGTGGAGGAGTATTTGTCACGACGGCCGTTGGCCTTGGCAGCACGTTGATCGTTCTTTGCAGCCTGCTCGTCCCTCCCGGTCCGGTAGCCTCCAACGTATAGACTGCCTGACCTGAGTCAGGAGGACAATCCTGCAAGGTGCCTGAAATCGGTGCGCCCCCTGGCCATATTTCAACATTACCACGCGTCAATTTAACAGAGGAGACATTACCTGTAACCGACCAAGTAATATCGACGCACTGGCCAATCGTAATTTGACTGGGAGGATCGACCGTAAAGCGTTCGATCAGCGGTGCGCCGGGCACTTGTTCGACAAATATGGTTATCTGTCGAACTTCCACTGAATTATCCAGTTTTACAACCCTAAGATTATAATTCGTCGTCACTGGTGGACATTCCACCCTGCTACCCTGGGCCGGTACCTGGTTTTGCTGCCAGGGTTGGCCGTCGGGGTAAAAATAGACAGCCCGGGATCCGGTGACTACCCAACTAAAGGTGACACATTCTCCGGCAAAGATGCGGTTGCTATCAACCGTAAAAGTGATGCCCGGAGAAGGTGTCTGGGTAGGCAGTGGGGTAACTGTCGGCTGGCTAGGCACGGTAATGCCCACCCAGAAGCGATCACCAAATTTCTGATCTTGCGGATTTCGCAACACCCAAAAGCCTTGATACACACCCGGCACAGCCGGAGCGACCAGGTCAACGTAAACATCATATTGCGCACCAGGTACAACCGTACCCACAACAGGTGTAGGTTGGCCACCCATGCTGGCTGCCGCAGAATTGCCCCCATCAAATGTAAACTTGTAGTTGCCGTCCCAGGTGCATGTCCCGGTGTTTTGAACACGCCAACCTTTCCTGAAAGCTTGACCCGGCTGAACAACTGGAGGGTTCTGCATATTGTTATCATCCAGGTTTAAATCCATCACAAAGCGCATGCCATCCACACAGGGTGCCGGTGTCGGAGTAGGCGGAGGGGGTGGTGTTGGCGTTCCCGGCTCTGGTGTAGGAGGTGGTTGGGGGGGAATTGGTACAACGCCCATATATTGTTGGGTCAATTCTCCAAGCCTGCCACTATCATACAACTCGCGCAAGGCATTATTGATCTGGATCCTTAATTGCTCCTCTCCCTTCGGAATTCCAATACCAAAATACTGAGTGTTGAGGCCCTGGCCGACCAGTTTCACCCCACCCTGGGAAGTGGCTACCTGGGCCACGGGGAAATCTAAGATAACGACATCAACACGCCCTTCGCGCAGGTCGCGCACAGCCAGTTCAATTTCTTCGTATTCCAATACCTGGCTGGCCGGCATGAGACCGGTGTCGACCAGGCTTTCATAAACCCAGTTGCTGTAAACCGTCGTCCTTTGCACGCCAATGCGATAGGCAGCAAGGTCTGTAACCTCGGTGACGGGGGGGATGCTGGAATCGGCCCGCGCCAAAATTGCGTCTTCACTGACGAAATAGACATCACTGAAATCCAGCGCTTGCGACCGTTCGGGTGTGATGGATAAGGCGGCAATGGCCACATCAATTTGCTCTAATTCCAAGGCCCAATTGAGACCATCGAAGGCCATATCCTTAATTTCAACATTCAGTCCAAGCACTGCGCCGATTTCGCTGATCAGAGCAACGTCAAGACCATCAAGCTGATATTCTCCTGTCCAATATGCGAACGGAGGATAGTCGGCCGATGTTCCCGCCACCAGTTCACCAGAAGCCCGAATGCGTGACCAGGCATCCTCAGGCAATGCAGGGACAGTTGGCCGCTGTGTCGGTGTGGGCGTGGGGTCCGGCGCGATCGTCGTGCTGTAAATAAGGTACAGCAGTGCTCCGGTAACAATACAAGCAACCACGATCAAGATGACCAGAATGATATTATAAGTCCGTTCAGACATAGATGGCCTCCTGAGATTTAGTTTACCATAATATAGTCTGCTGGAAAACAGAGGATCGATTAGTCCACTCTGTCAGAAAGGACTAATCGATCCTCAATTAAGGCAAAGGGACAATAATATGATCCTGGCCATCTTGGGCCAACAGTCGGCGCCCGGAATCGGGCTGATACACCCCTAATCTCAGTTCAACCGGCTCCTGCCCTTCATAAGCCAGGGCATGGTGCTGGATCAGGTAATCTCCTTGCTGCCAATAGGTGGCGGGCGCATCCAGCCCATCAAATTGCCCAATAAGGTTTCCTGTTTGATCCACAGCGTGCAAGAAAAAACGACGTCCCTCGGCCGGGGATTCCAGAACCTGCCAGTAAGTGAGCAGCCGGCATCTTCCGGCAGCGCATCCCCTATCGCTATCAAAACCCAATAACTTCAGTTCATCACCAAAGATCGTTTCCAACGCCCGCGGAGGAGAGGCTACCTGTTCTTCACTGATTTCATAAAGAACAAAGCTGCCAAAATCGTGCACTGCAGCTCCCCATTCTTGCAGAACGTTTTCTAATTCAGGAGCAAAATCTCGGATGGAAGGGCGCGTGATTCTGCTGCTATTTCCTTGCTCAACATGCGGAATAATGATCGTGGTCAGCGGCGCAGCAGTGGAATCTGACCCGAAATACCGCAAGTTTAAATCACGACTGTGCATGGAGAGGGCTATCGTTACCGGGTCCATCGTGCTTGGAGACCAACCACCAATAGCAGTAGGGTCGCGCTCCTGGGCCTGGTCTAAATAGGCGGCCGTGTCCGTCAACGCTGCTTGCCAGACAAACTGTACCTCATCATTTTCCGGCCAGGTGTGGAAAACCCCGATCCCTGTCCACCATATATGGGTGATTAAAAGCAACAGACCCAACAAATAGGCCACACCTGTGGAATAACGGCCGATTTTTGTGGATAACTTGGGAATAATGTGTATAAATAGCGCGGGGAAAATCGTAACCACCAGCAAAGCGTTCACCATGCGGATGGAGCTTGGAGCGTCGACAGTAACGACAGATGGGACGGCTGAGGTCCCTAACCACAGCAGCAAATAGGCGTAGCGCGCATCCCGCCAACGCCATAAGGCAACAAGTAAACCAAAATAAAATAGCAGAGCCAGAACAGGCCCAAACACCGGCCGGCCGGCCACATTCTGCCGCCATAAGGGGTCGCCGCTAAAACCAAACATGCCCAGGATTTTGATACTGTTTTCTAGCACCGGTTCCAGATCCCCGGCGAGCAGAGCCTTCAAGGGCGCATCAATTTCAGTGACCCGAAACTCCGCGCCCGGATTGGCTTGCAAATAGAGAAATAATGGGGCGGCAACCAGAATCAGCAAAACAACGAAAAGCAGAATACCTTTCCATCGGCTTTTGAACGCTGCCCAATGGAAAATGGCCAGGTATACCAAAAAGATGGCGAAAAAGATGGGCACGGCGCGCGCCGCCATATAAGTGTAAAGGGTCAATCCGGCCAAAAACCCGGATAAGCCAAACCAAAAGATAGCCCTCGCCCCAGGCCGTCCCGGACCAGGCGCAGTTGGAACCATTTGCCACGCCTTCCACCAGACGTACAGCGCCAACCCGGACATGAAGGGCAATAAAATCGCCCGCAGTCCCAGCCGGCTGTAAAAAACCGGCCAGAACAGAACCGCCAAAAACGCTGCGGACCAGAGAGCCACCCGGTAGCCAAACAGCCGGCGGGTCAAGGCATATTGAATGGCGATCAGCAGCAGGCCGGCAAATGTCGCCGGCAAGCGTATAGCCAACGCATGATCGCCAAGCAAGGCGATAGATATGGCCTGTAAATAATGAAACCCCGCTTCATGACCATAGGCCTGGCTAAAATAAATGGCATGTTGCCCCTCAAGAATCGCCCGATCGATGAGCCAATTGGCCACTTCATCATGCTCCAATCCGGGGGGTGAAATTGAGGCCACACCATAGATGCGCAAGGAGGCGGCAATGAGCAAAATCAAGACCAGCCACCAAATATGGCTGGACGGCCGTTTGGCGCTTACGATCTCACTCTCTTCGCCTGAGAAATTCATACCCCTTTCCAATCCCAGATCAACTAAACCAATCGCAAACGCTCACTCAAGCGCCCAGGCAGAATAGTTGCCAGGACACGCCGCTCATCTTCACCAATCACGCGCAGCAACAACAAACCCAGGGGATAAATCAAAGCGCCGGCAAGCAAGCCGGCAAGCAAATGAACCTGGCTACCTAACCACATCCCGGCAACCATAACCAGGGTTACCAGCCAGGGGCGCCACATGAATCCCAACCAATGTATCCCACCCATTCGCTTTCGCAAGTAATAGGCGAAAACAGCCATAAGCACTAATTCTGACAAAATCGTGGTGATCGAGGCCGCGACATAGGAGTAACGGGGTATCAATAAGATATTGGCCACAATGTTAAAGCCTACGGCAATGGCAAATGCTCGCGGCTGCAAACGTTCCAGGCCAAGCGAGATGAGCACATAGTTGGTTACACTGTTCAACCAGCCGAAAGGAATCGACCAAATGACGATTTGTAGAGCGATCGCCCCGTGGGGTAAATATTGCGGTCCGGCCAACAAACGCACCAAAAAATAAGCTAAAAATGTCGTAAAGGCGGCAATCGGCAAAGCCAGCAGCAGCATCAACTTGAGCGACATTGAATACATGCGCCGCGCAGAGTCGATAGACTTTTCGATCTCGCGGGTGATGATGGGGAACAGGGCCAGGGTGAAAAATGCGGGGATCACCTGCAAAGCATTGAACCATTTATAAGCATTCTGGTACCAGCCAACAACCTCTTCCCCATTGGCCAACATCAAGCGCAACAGCAAAATATCAATAGATATAAAGACGGTTTGCAGCAAGTGTATAAGCATCAACGGGAAACCTTTATACACCAGGCTTTTTTGCAGCCCCCAATCAAACTGCCAGGGTCCTTGCAAACCGAACCGGCGCACGGCCAGGAATAGCAAGATGGCCAGGGTAATGATATTGACCACAATTGAAACGGCCGCCAGGCCAACAAAGCTATAACCGAGCAAAAGCACCAATACACCAAATCCAACTTTCAGGATAGTGGTTGCCGTGGTCATGGCCGCCGGAATCTCCGCTTCTTCATACACATAAAACAAGCCGGTGACGCCCTTGGACATGCCCGAAAAGATCATGCCGATCATGATTAATACGATGGCTACAATCTCGGCCGTGGTCAGTGGATTCTCGCTGAAGCTTGTGCTCCACATGAAAATCAAGATCGGAATACTGGCCACAAGCCCGGCCGCCAGGCGCAGTAGCGTCGTGTTGAACAGGTAATGGTCGGCTTTACCCCGATCTTTGGCCACATCCCGGATCAACAGCATGTCCAGTCCATAATTAGCGAGGATTTCAAAGAAAGCGGCCGTAGTGATTGCCGTCACATATCGTCCGGCATCTTCCGGTCCCAAGACCCGCAGATAATACATGGCGAACAGGAAATCAATCGCCCGGTTAAAAAGGTTCAGACCCATCGGCAGGGCGCTGTTTTTAACGATGCTGTGCGTGAGCGTCAGACCAGATCCTGGTCTGTATAAACTGCGCCAGCCCCAGACGGCCGTTGCGAACAGCAGAACAATCACCCCCATCGCCGAAACGAGACCACCTAGCTGAAAACTGGCCGGGCTGTAACGAAAGCGCACCGTCCATTCCCCCGGCTCCAAGGGCACTGCCCGAAAATTGCCGTTGACCCGTGTGATCGCGATCTCCTGCTCCTCATTTTCAGGACTCCCCTGCGGGCGACCGTATGCCCGCCATCCTGGAAAATAACTGTCATTGAGGATCAACCAGGATGGTTGCTCAACCTGGGCATCCAGTGTCACCTGGATGTTGCGGTATTCCGTTATCTGCGCTTCCTGCAGCAGACCCGCCACGGGCGCGGTTAGGTCCATGTTGAAACCCGGGGACAAATCCAAATTTTCAATGATGACATACTGTCGTGGGTCCCATTCGGTTAAGGCAGTCAGAGTATCGCTCGCCGACACGGTTGCCGTTTGGGGCAGTGTGTAAGCCCTGGGAGCCACAGCCAGGTTTTCATACACACGAACGCCTTCCCCTTGCCAAACCTGCTCCAGCTTAGGGAGATCTATAGCTTCCGATGAGATGATATATTGTACGCCGAGGACATCTAGCAAAGGTGAATTAAGCGATTCCCAGTTGGATATCGGCTGAATGCGGTTGAAAGGCAGTTCATTTTGCGGCTCAATAGCCGCCATGTATTGCGTATACTGTTTGGGAATAATCGAATCGTAGCCGCGAATGTCCTCTATATTAAATAACCAGGGAGAATTGGCATTGAGTGGCTTGTCTCCCTGAGGAGCAAAACTGGTTAGCCGCCAGATTCCAGGTTGCTCTTCCAGCCAGGTGATTAACTCCGGTTTATAAGCCAGGAGCGCCGGGTCTTCCGCCGCATTGAACCCGCGATTGGCCAGAAAAACATCCCCGATAATCAGCAGCGCGGCCAGAACAATAAAAAGCGTTCTTTTACCACGTAATCCAATCCATATGATAACCGCGCTTAAAATGAGCAAAATTCCCAGGGTCAGCAACTGCCAAAATGTGTAGCTGTAGAATTGAATCACATCGGCAAAAGCGGAGGGAGCCAGGGCCAGGCTGTGGAAGAGACGGTCTATTTGGGACTCCATTTGACCGTAGAAAATCCAACTCAGGAAAAGCAAGGCCAGTAAACTCAATCCTGCCAGCAAGCCTATCCCCACGACGGCCGATCCCAACAATCTGCCGCCATCCGATTTACCGCGCCGCAGCAAGTGATCGGCACCCGCGCCCGCCAGCCCAGCTACTGCCAGTGCCAGCGGCCACACCCAGCGGAAGGGTGTATGCAGTTGGTTGATAAACGGCAGACCATAATAGAGCAGAGCATAGAGCGGGGTGCCAAAAATGAAGGCCAGGGAAAAGAACGCGAGGACAATAAAAAAGAGGATTTGGCCACGACGTAAGCGCCCGACTTTTTTTCGCCACATACCAGCGACCCCAAACACAGCCAGCATCAGGGGCAAGATACCCAGATAGATCCCCCCTTCCACATAATTCTTAGTGCCCCAATCGCTGCTATAAGCGCCCTGGGGATTTAGCTGGCCAAAACTGTTGCGCTTAAAGGAAATCTGCTGCAGCGTGAAGGGATTAACCGTACTGTGATGCGCCGGATTACCATAGAAATTTGGCAGAGCCAGGGTAATCACCCGGCGCAGTGGAAACGCCCATCCACGCACTTCCGTAAAAGGGGCTGATCCTTCTCTAAAATTGGCCTGGCCAACTTCGTAAAAAGGCAGCAGTTGCAACCCGCCCAGCATTAAACCCAGGAAGACCAGGGCTGCCAGCCAACCCACCGGTTTGGCCAGGTTTGCCGGCCGGCGCAGTCTCAAAAACATCATGGCCAACCGCCAGGCGGCATAGGCAGCCATAATCAATAAAGTATAGTAGGTGATCTCAATATGGCCGGCTAATATCTGCAATCCAAGCGCCAAGGCTCCCAGGGCAACCCAGAGCATGGTCGTTTTATTACTATTTTCGCCGTTGCTTATGACCTTCTCAATGCAGCCCAGTAGTAGGGGCAGCCAGACGGCCGCGCCGATAATCATTGGGAAAACAGCCGCGCTGACAATCAAGAAGCCGCTGCCTTGATACACCAATCCGGCCAAAGCTGAACTGCCCCGGCGCAGACCCAAGGTGCGGGCCAGAACATACATAGAAACCGCCGCCAGCCAAAGCTGGATCACGGTATACCAGCCATATGCTTTAGCCGGCGCCATAAAGAAAAACAGCCAGCTAAAAGGATACAGCATGCCATGCTGTCCGGTAGCTAGAAAGGGTGCACCGGCAAACAAATAGGGATTCCAAAGCGGAATCTCACCCTGGCGCAGGCTGTCCACAAAGAACTGCTTCCAGGCGTAGTTTTCAATGATCAAATCAGTGAGCAGCGCATTATGTGGAATTTCAGCGTCAAATTGGCTTGCGGCCTCAGACCAGGGCGCCCATTGGAACAGGTTGTCAACGGGCAGCATGGTCTTGCTGCCCAGGGACACACTCCCATACAGCAAAAAAGGCAGGATCAAAAATCCCGCCAAGATAAGCAAATCAACCTTATATCTGAGCAATCGACCCATAAAACGCTTTAAACCCTGAATGAGTTTCGCTTTGAAAGGGTAGTGCACTCCACTCGCAGCGTCAACCTATGGCCGGCCATCGCTTTTAGTACGTTTCATTTATGAGGATCTTAAACCTTGAGCGGCTCCAAGTCTATGCGAAAAACACACCGTTTTTCGCCAATGGCATGGCAGGAAGTTTGCCTGACCCTAAATTCTGAGCCGGCGCTAAACCAGCGGCCGGCCGCCCCCAAAAACCCAACCGTATAGTGGCAAATCGGCCGGTCGACAACCCGGTTCCAGCAAATCGGACACGCGGCAACATGATATTCTATTTGCCGGCCCTGAGTGACGGTCCAGGTCCTTTGATCGCTTATATCGCTCATTTGCCTGGCAATGGCTTGCAGTCCGATTTCAAGTTTCTCAGGCAAAGAACGGGCTTTCAACGCTACATTGGCCGTGCCTGATAATTCTCCGTCTGCTCCCCAACCCCATGCAAAAAATTTCTGTCCCGCGCTTTCCGCCAGACGGCGTCCCCCTCGCGGCCCGTAAAGTTTTTCTACACCCTGGTTTAAGCGGGATATTATGTTGAAATCAAACTCCGTGGCCCAATTATCGGCCGGCAATTTCTCTGAAAATTGCTCCAAACCGGTCACCCTCAGCAATTCATCAAAACCATCCAATAACAACGACTCTTGCAGGGTTTGGATAAAAATCCGGCCCATTTTGTTGGGATAATAAGCCACCTGCCGGTTCATTTGTTCGCTCATTGATTTGATCTGTTCTCAGACGTTTATGGTCTGAGTACTGTAATGCCTGACATGTTTATTCAGAGGCAATGATCGGTAAAAATATCTCCGGTAGCTGAGGCTTTAAAATGAAAAGCCCTTCATCTGTGCCGCTGACGGTGACTATCCCATCAGACCACCAGGGATAGTTACTCCAGGCGCCACTGGCGGCAATACTATCGCTCTCCGGTGCAATATCAAAATAGCCGGCTTCCAGGAATTGCGTTTCCGGCAAAGCATCGATCTTCAGTACACGCAGCCCGGCCTTCCAATTGGTTTCATAAGCAATATGGCCAACGATGTAAACATTATGATCGCGCGCGGTCGTTTTGTGTTCATAAAATCCGAGTACCTGTGGCGCATCAAGATCGCTGACGTCAATGACGTGGGTCCGTGTGTTGATGCCTGCCATTTGTTCCTCATCCATAGTATCGCTCAGCAGCCAGTATTGTTGATCGGCCGTTAATGACCCTTGGTGTGCCCGGGCGATGCCTTCATATTTAAAATCAGCGATTATCTTTGGATTTTCCTTATCCGTAACATCCCCAATGCTCACATTGTCATCACTGCCCGTGAAGCATATTTCGCGGCCCTGGTAATCTTGATCAGGACCTTTATAGATCACACATTCGCTGTCCGAAAGCGGCGCATCCCCTACGGCAAAACAGCCGGCGAATTGGGGATTATCCGCATCCCGGATATCAATCATATGAATCTCTCCATTGCAGGTGTCGCTGCGGAAGACATAGAGATAACCCGATTCTTCATTGATCCATAAATTGTGGCCGGGGCCGAAGCCATCATAATGGCCTGATGCGGAAAAGGTGGCCGGCGGGTTTTGTACGTCCCGTAGTTGGGTTAAGTCAAAAAGCTGAAGGCCATGATTATTAGGTTCCTCACCCCTGATTTGAATATCGGCCGCGATATAAGCAAAATTCTCGTAAACCTTTATATCGCGCCAAATTGATGCCTTATCATGAGTTGGCAGGGTGCCCAAAACCAATGGGTTCAAACGGTCACTAATATCAACAAAAACCGTCCCATCTGTCAGGCCAAAAATCACATAATCGCGCCCGGTGAGCGGATCGCTCCAGCCCCAATGGTCATTGCCCTTAACATCCTGGCCGGCCCCAAGGTCAGCCAGGGATAAATGGGCCAGCAAATCAACATTATTGCATGGAAAATCGCCCGCCATTCCTGAGATGCAAGGTGATAGTTCCCCTTGATGTCCATTTTCTGCGCGTAGATTTTCTTGTGCTGTTAAATTAACTATCACAACAAATATTAAAAGAAACAGCAGCATTAACCATCTAAGGTTCATCAAAATCTCCAATTATTAAAGCTTTGACCCTCTGAGATTATTTATATCGAACAATGGATTTTATTCATAACTCGACCAAACTCAAATCATCTTAACCATGAGGCATCATAAACAATACACTTCTAAGACTATTAATAAATGTTAGCCTTATGCCTGTGCCTCAGCTAAGAGCGTTGTAAAATTCACGTCATGAATATACTGTTACAAAATTCATTTGCACAGGTAATACAATAATGAAAAACCCGGCAATGAAGTCTCGCATTTTTAAACTGGTTTTGGCGCTTGTGATCTTTTTATCTATCTTCACTTCCGTTTTTGCTTCATCCCAAATGGATGCCGATGACCTGATTTACAGCACCTATCTTGGTGGTGAACTGGTCGAAAGGGCAAACAGTATGGCCGTTGATGGTCAGGGAAATGCCTATGTAACCGGTGTCACCCAATCTGTCGTTTTTCCCACCGCTACTAAGAAACACGCCGTCACTAACTGTCATTCCGAGGTCCTCCGAGGAATCTTCCGCTGGCCGAGAGCTAGATCCCTCATTCCATTCGGGATGACACCTACAGATTCCTTGATTATGAAACAGAGCCTGCGATGCGGAGTTTCTCAGAATGGTATACAAGCAGTCGAGCATGGGTTGGATGCCTTTGTGGCCAAGATCAGCCCTGATGGCAAAGAACTATTATATGTGTTGTGGTTTAACGCCATTAATGCCTCTGATGTGGACGAAGGCCTGGGCATTGCCGTCGATGATCAAGGCCATGCTTATGTGACCGGCCATACACGATCGCCCGACTTTTGCGAATTTTATGGCCAGGTTCCCGGCTACGAATCAACTTACAACGGCGATGGTGACGCCTTCTTGTTAAAGATTAAGCCGGATGGTTCCGGCCTGGATTACTGTACATTCCTTGGTGGCAGCGATTGGGATTCAGGCTCGGCCGTCATCATTGACAACGATGGCAACGCCACCATCACCGGTGGGACCTGGTCTGATAACTTCCCCACCACGGATAATGCTGCCAGTGATGAAAATACGGGTCAACGTGACGTCTTCATAACAACGCTGGACGACACGGGGACAAAACTACGCTACAGCACCTACCTTGGCGGAAATGGCCAGGAACATGGGCGTGACCTGATTGTCGTAGGGAATCGGATCGCCGTTGCCGGGTGGACCAATTCCGCCAACTTCCCCACCAAACCAGGCGGGTACGATGCTTCCTATGATGGGAAATTTGATGCGTTCCTGGCCCAAATTGATCTCAACAGCGGCTCCCAGACCTATGGCAGCTTTCTAGGGGGTGATGGCGAAGACCGGGCGGCCGCGATTGCGGCAACGGCGGATGGTCAGATACTGGTCGCCGGCACCCTTCTTAGCACACCTGACATTTCTAACCCTACATTCCCAACCACACCAGGCGCGTTAAAATCGGAACTTGGCGGGGAGTCTGATGCTTTTTTGGTTAAGTTTAATGTCCAGGCATCAGGGCTCGTTTACGGCACCTTAATCGGCGGGGATGGCCAGGAACAAGGGCTGGATCTTTCTATTAATAATCAAGATGATTTTGCTGTCAGCGGCTCCACCAACTCAACCGACTTTCCCACGACAGGGCAGGCTTACCAGCTCAAACATCAAGGGCTTGACAATAGCTCAGATGCCTTTATTAGCCAGTTTAACCCCGATTCCAGCCTTGTTTACAGTTCCTATTTTGGCGGCGATCAGGAAGACAGCGGCCGTGCGCTTTATCTCACTGACAACCAACAACTGTTCCTCACCGGCTCCACGCGTTCAGAAAACTTCCCAACGTCTCCTGAGGCCGCTTCTCTCGATAACCAAGGAGATTATGATGTTTTTATTTCCCGCTTAATCCTGCCTCCACCCGTCGACTACCAGGTAAATTTCCCACTTATATTGCTAGATTAGGTGCTGGAGCCTTACAATTCGACCTCGCGCTTCACTGTTTAGCGACGAATATCGCTTGGAGGACGGTAAAAAAACCAAGTATACGATTTATGAAAGTAAAAATATGGTCGGCAATCATTATAATTATGCTGTTGGGGCTTGCGGCCGTTTCCCTATCTGGCCCCAGTCCGCTTTTCGCACAGGATAACCGATCGTTACTACAACAGATCTTCATGGCCCATCGTGAACCGGCAAAAACCGCACAATCACAAAAAGCTGAAGATTCCTCTCTCTGTCTAGGGAAAAGCACCGGCACTTACCCCTGCCGGCATATTGACCTCTTATCCAATATAACTCTTGATGATTTTGATGCTCAAGAAGGCAATGATATTTGGGGATGGACGGAGCACGTTAGCGGTAGGGAGTTTGCCCTCATGGGCTTAAATAATGGGCTGGCATTTGTCGATATTAGCGATCCCTACAACCCTTTATACCTGGGTAAGTTGCCGCCCCACAGTGAGGACAGCTTATGGCGCGATGTTAAAGTCTACAAAGATCATGCTTTTGTCGTCAGTGAAGCGCCGGGACACGGCCTGCAAATCTTCGATTTGAAACAACTGCTCACCGTAACCAACCCACCCGTCACATTTACCGAAACCAAACATTATGGCTTATTTGGCAATGCGCATAATATCGCCATCAACGAAGCCAGTGGCTACGCCTATGTCGTTGGAAACCTGGATAGTTGTGAGGGCGGGCTGCATATGATCGATATCCGGGAGCCAACCAACCCCTCCTTCGCCGGATGTTTCAGCCAGGATGGCTATACTCACGACACCCAATGCGTCATTTATCACGGCCCGGATCAACGCTACCAGGATCACGAAATATGTTTCAATGCTAATGAAGATACCTTAACCATCGTCGATGTCAGCGACAAGAAAAATCCCCAACAGATCAAGCGCAAAGGATACCCCGGTGTTTCTTATGCCCATCAAGGGTGGTTAACCGGCGATCAGCGATACTTCTTAATGGGCGATGAATGGGATGAGATAACGAACGGCCATAACAGCCGCACCTACATCTGGGATCTGGCCAACTTGCAAGACCCAACGATCATTGGCGTCTATACCGCTCCCCTGACGGCCATTGACCACAATATCTATATTCATAAGGGCCTGGTTTACGAAGCAAATTATCGTAGTGGCCTGCGCATTTTGAACGGCGCTCAAATTGCCTCAGGACAATTAAGTGATGTTGCCTATTTTGACACATATCCTTCCAACAATACACCTAATTTCAACGGAGCCTGGAGCGTGTACCCGTTCTTTGACAGCGGCAACATTATTGTCAGCGATATCGATCGCGGGTTATTTGTCTTACGCTATAGGCCACGCCTGTTAATTCCAGTGATAGCACGCTAGTTTTCATATATAATGGGGTCTCTGTAGTAAATCTACAGATATTTTGCCAAAGGCCGATTATGGAACCATCGTATCCAAAGCGAATTTCTCTTGCTCATCTGCCAACCTCCGTTGAGCGCCTGAATCGCTTAAGCAGCCATTTGCGGGGTCCGGACATTTTTATCAAAAGAGACGATCAGACCGGCCTGGCCACGGGTGGCAATAAAACGCGCAAGCTGGAATTCCTGGTTGCCGAGGCATTGGCCCAGGGCTGCGACGCTCTCATCACAACCGGCGCCCAGCAAAGCAACCATTGCCGCCAAACGGCCGCAGCAGCAGCAAAGATGGGTCTGGCTTGCAGCCTGGTCCTGCGTGGAGAAGCACCGCCAAAAGCGCAAGGCAATTTGCTGTTGGATGAATTGTTAGGTGCGCATATTTATTGGACCGGCGATCGCAAACCGGCCGCAGTCATTCCGGAAGTCGTCAAGGAAATGCGCTCCATCGGCCGCAATCCTTATGTCATTCCTCTCGGCGGTTCCAATGTCGTCGGGGCAACCGGCTATGTCAAAGCAATGCAGGAATTAGTAGGCCAGCTAAGGGAGCAAAGGATCAACATCGACTTTATTGTCTTCGCCAGCAGCAGCGGGGGAACGCAGGCCGGGCTGGTATTAGGAGCAAACATATACGGCTTTCACGGCAAAATTTTCGGCATCAGCGTCGATCACTCGGCCGAAAGCCTGGCCACCCAGGTCGGTGCCTTGACCACCGCCACAGCCACCCATTTGGGTTTGGAGCAAAAATCGCTTGGCGAAAATATATTGGTCAATGATGATTATTTAGGGGATGGTTATGCTGTCGTCGGTGAATTGGAAAGAGAGGCTATTCGCCTTGTCGGCCGTCAAGAGGGCATCCTGTTAGACCCGGTCTACACCGGCCGGGCCATGGGCGGCCTGATCGATCTCATTAGCTGGGGCGCCTTCACCCGCGGCCAAACCGTCCTCTTCTGGCACACCGGTGGCACGGCCGCTCTGCCCGCATTTGCCGATAAACTCGTTTAGTTGCACAGAGGTCCACGAAGAATAGCACGGAGATACACAGAGAGATAATTCATATTTCTAATTCTCAGAGAATCTCAGTGCCCTTTCTCTGTACCGCTCTGTACAACTACCTTCACCGTTCTCTATTCAACCAGCGCAAGGTAATCTCCCCCAAACGGTCCGTCCGCTGGCGTAGCACCGTACATTCCGGCAGCGCTTCCAGAAAACTTTGCCCGTAACGCTTGGTCAGTACGCGCTTATCCAGAATGGCCACGATCCCTTCATCACTTTTGCGGCGCACCAATCGGCCGAATCCCTGCCGCAAACGCAGCACCGCCTCCGGAATGGAATACTCAAAAAATGGGCTATCAAACGTCTCCGAACGAGCAGCAAAGATGGGGTCCGAGGGCACGTCAAAAGGTAGCCTGGCGATCAATAGCGCCTGCAACGCCGGACCGGGCACATCGACCCCTTCCCAGAAGGATCGCGTACCCAGCAGCACCGAACGGCTTTCAGGATGTTTAAACTGGGCCAATAGTTGCTGGCGCGAACTGCCCTGCAGTTGGGCTAAAACCGTGATATTAGCC
>JANQGC010000355.1 GCA_028277515.1 Anaerolineae bacterium | reverse complement strand
AGGTCCCAAGGGTTGGGCTGTTCGCCCATTAAAGCGGTACGTGAGCTGGGTTCAGACCGTCGTGAGACAGGTCGGTCTCTATCCGCTGTGGGCGCAAGGGATTTGAAGGGAGCTGCCCCTAGTACGAGAGGACCGGGGTGGACAGACCTCTAGTGTGCCAGTTGTTCCGCCAGGAGCATTGCTGGGTAGCTACGTCTGGCAGAGATAACCGCTGAAAGCATCTAAGTGGGAAACTCGCCCTAAGATTAGATCCCTCATCCGTAATGGAGTAAGACCGCAAGAAGACTACTTGCTTGATAGGCGGCAAGTGTAAGTGCAGTAATGTATTTAGCTAAGCCGTACTAATGGTCGAGGGCTTACTATTAAGTATGATACGGAGAATTTGGCGTTTTGGCACCGTGTGCTGAACGTTGCCCACGTTTATCTTATTCGGTTTCTTTTTAAGAAACAAAGTGCAGCTATGTTGAGCGATTTGCTAAATCGCCCAACAGTTAAAAATTAAATTCGTTTATAAAAAAGGTCTTTTGGTGATTAGAGCGACGAGGAAACACCCGGTCCCATCCCGAACCCGGTAGTTAAGTTCGTTAGCGCTGATGGTACTTGGGGGGCGACCCCCTGGGAGAGTAGGTCATTGCCAAGGACCTTTTTAATTTTTAGTTGTTGAGCTGTTGAACTGTGAATTGTTAATGAGGGAGGCAGCCTACCATTAACAATTTATTATTCACCAATTCATCATTGTTCCTCCCCCGCATTTTTTATCTGCCAACCCACCAATTTTTTATTATGTAAATATTAAGTATACCGATCCCTCGGTTTATTCTCCATTTTAAACCCGGCTAATATTTCGACTGGTTTTTTTACTCGCCAAACTCGGGATTATCACCTCCAAACTCGAGATTTTTCTTCAAGCACCTGAACTAACCTGAAATTATCTCTTGCGGCCGTCTATCGGCCGTCAACAAGGTAGGAATGGTGTGATGTTTAAAAAGACCCTCCCCACGAAAAGTTATTCAAGTGCTCAATTTACAGCAATTAAATCGATTATTCTTTATCTGCTCTTGCTTGTGTTCGTTGGATGCACCCCCACAATAGTAGGCTCTGGGCAGGAGGGTGTCGACAGCGTCATCAAAAAACAAATCAAGGCCAGCACTGTACATCTTGAATTCATCGGAAAACCTGGCGACAACCAAGATGCAGCCATCGCCGCCCAAGGTCTTGGTACACTGGTTCAGATTAACGGCCGCCATTTTATCCTCACCCATAACCACTGGCCGATGTCCGTTGTCGCTGTCGACAGGCTGATAATTCGCAATTCCCGCGGTACTCAAATCCTGGTCCTTGATCGCCTTGACTACCTCTCCCAAGTGTGCTTCCGCGACAAAGGGACGCTGCTTTTCTCTGTGCCTGGCAAACTCAATGGGCTGCTTGCAGCGGAGATAGCTGACTCCAAATCCTTAAAGCCCAATGCTGCTGTTTGGGTAGTTTCTCGCAAGCCAAATTCTGATTGGGAACTTGGAGCCATCCAAGCACAATTGCTGCCCAACCACCCGGGAACAGGACCAGGAACGATTTCTCTAAGCGGACCGAGTTCCGCCGTTTCCCAGGGCGACTCCGGTGGTGGCATTTGGTATGAAGGGCGGCTAATCGGCAATTTGTGGGCTATGTTCGTTTCCCCACGGCTAAACGTGGTCAGACATGATAGTGATCATTCCGGGCTTATCGATTACCAGCCCAATGGAGAATTACTGGCCGCCAGTCTCCCGGATTTCCACTCCTTGAATCAATCTTCGCCTGGTAAAGAATCGGTCACCTGTGGGCCTACGACAGTCCCAAGTGGATTGATTCCTTGATGGCAGAAACAATTTTAAGTCCGGGTATATTATCGGTTTTCCGGCGAAATAGGTGGATTGCGATTTAATCATTCACAATTCACCTTTAATTTTTTTTCCGGTATACTTCACCCTCTATGCGCGAGTATATCGATCTCCTGCGAGCCAATCCCAATTACCGCAATCTCTGGCTAGGAACGGTGGTTTCCCGTTTGGGTGACTGGTTTAATCTGATCGCTTCGGCCGAATTGATCGCCAATTTAACTGACTCCGGCCTGGCCCTCAGTTGGCTCTTCCTAGCCCGTTTTTTGCCGGGTATTATCTTCAGTCCATTCGCCGGGGTTCTGGCTGATCGCTACAACCGGCGCAATATCATGATCATCACCGATATTTTGCGCGCCTTAGCTGTGCTGGCCTTCTTACTGGTGCGTTCGCCCGAGCAGGTCTGGTTGTTTTATCTTCTAACAGTCCTGCAGTTCAGTCTCAGTGCCTTGTTTGAACCGGCCCGATCGGCCGTCCTGGCCAATGTTGTCCCGGCCGAAGAGTTGGTCAAAGCCAATGCCTTGGATGCACTAACATGGAGCACCATGCTGGCCCTCGGTGCTTTCCTGGGAGGGGTTGTCGCTGCTGTGTTTGGCCTGGTCACCGCTTTTATCGCCGATGCCGGCACCTTTCTGCTTTCCGCCTTTTTCATTGCCCGCATCATACTGCCCGAAAGAGACCGGGTGCAGACAGTGGCTGAAGGGGGCTGGTTGAATTTCCTGGACGGCCTGCGCTATCTACGCAGCCATCGCTTCACCTTCGGTATCAGCCTGGTCAAGGCGGGCGGCGCGCTGGCCTGGGGGGCAATCAACGTCTTGGAAGTGGTCTTCGCCAATGAAATCTTTTCCTTAAACCTGGGTAGTTTGGGCGATATCTTCAATATTGAAGATAATTCATCAGCCACACTGGGCGCCATCTTTTTTGTGACCGGCGTAGGTACGGGTGTTGGCCCCATTGTCATGCGCCGTATCCTCGGCGATCAGCCAAGGCGCATCATGCTGGGCATTACCATTGGCTTTATCCTGCTGGCCGTAGGCATTTTCGGCTTGAGCAGTGCGCCTACCTTCCCCCTCTACCTGCTGGGCACGTTGACCCGCACCTGGGGATCGGGCACGATTTGGGTCTTTTCGGCCGCTTTCCTACAACTTATCGTAAACGACCAATTCCGCGGCCGTGTTTTCGCTTTTGAATTCGCTTCCTTCACCATGACCCAATCGATTTCCATCTTCGCCGCCGGCTTCATGATGGACGCCCTAGGATTCGATGTGCGCCAGGCCACATTGGTCATGGCCATTACGGCCATCTTGGTCTTCATCGCCTGGATCCTATTCTATGCCAGCCATATCGGCCGGGTGGACCAGGTTACAGCCAAACCTACCGAACCCGATCCACACCTGCCGCCGCCGACATAGCCACTAAATTTTTATCTCAATTAACAGCCATAACAAGAGGCATTGGGATCAACAGTAATCGGATAAACTGCACCCGTATCCATAAAAGTCAATACTATTGAATTTTTCTTCAGATGCATTTCTGCCGGTAAATATTTTCCTTTTGCATCATAGACAATCAAGTCATTATAGAGTAAAACGGGCTTTCCATCAGTTGTTGAAAATTGAATGGCACTCCTATCATTACTCAGATTCGGTGTTAGTGAACCACTTAGTGTTAATTCAAGTATGACATTTTGTTCAATCTGTCCCTGAGGTTGAGTTTGCAAAGTGAACCCTTGTTTTAGTCCACGATCATTGTTCACATACCATTCTGTTAATGATCCTCTTTGATATGTAATCAAATTACCTTGAGAGGATAAGATCCCAGATTTTGGTTCCCGAATATTCTCTGAATAGCCATAGCCGCTTAAGGCTAAACCCCATTCCATATGTGGCGTTCCGCTTTCATTTTGAAGTGGTTGGATGGAGATGCCTTCAGGATTGAAGGTGATGTGAAAGTTATGCTCTTGGTTTATTGCATGAAAGGTTTCATTTTTTGCATATTGAATATCGAAACCTGTTCCGCTTAATCTTTCTTTCGATACCTTTAGAATATTGGCTGATGCAGACTGAAATACAAAGAGCACAATAATAAAAACGCTGAATAAAGGGAGAATAAATACTTTGTTTATTGCAATTATAGGTTTCTTATTCATATAAACGCTCCTTTTATATGTCTATTATACATTGAACATTGAAGAAGATGGATACAATATTTATCACATAATATTGTATTTTTTCTTCTAAAAGGTTAATGAAGGAATGGAACAGCATCAACCAGTATACTAGGGCGTGTTGACATTTCAACGCAGCCAAATTAATGAACAGACAAATTGCAGAAAGCTAAGATAACGGCTGGCAAGTTTGTCATATCGGGAAAAGACACGGCGAAAATGCTTAATCTTATTGATAAAACACGCTACCAAATGACGTTCACGGTAAAGCCATTTG